>NZ_CAAAFS010000296.1:0-8079 GCF_900634755.1 Protofrankia symbiont of Coriaria myrtifolia | reverse complement strand
GGTGGTGGCGGGGCTGCGGGCTCGGCCGGGGCCTCCGGCGCCACCAGCGCCCGGGCCGCGTCGTCGTGCGGGCGGACGCGGCGTACCACCGGATCCCAGGTCCAGCGGGCGCACCGGCTCTCCGAGGTGAGCTGGACCAGCCAGATCCCGTCCACCCGGCGCCAGGCGTCCCACTGCGCGTTCTCCGGGTCGTCCTGCACGGCCTGCAGCCGCGCGTCCACCACCTCGCCGAGGGGACGGCCGGGCGCGCCGCCGGGATCCTTCGGCAGCAGGGCGGCCCGCGCCTCCTGCACCACCCGGGCTCGTTCGGCGAGCACCGGGCCCTCGTAGCGTTCCACCCGCTCGACCGCGATGCCGGCGACCCGCGCGACCTCCGCGGTGGTCTCACCGGCCCGCAGCCGGGCCTGGATCTCGCGGGGGGTCAGCGCGCTTTCCTGGCGCACCTCGTTGCGCCGCGCGCCGCGCAACGTGGCCCGCAACCGGTCGTCGACCGGCACCCGGAACTTTTCCGCGTCGGGCCCGCCGGCGGTGTCGGCGAGTACGAGGTAGCCGCCGTCCTCGCTGAGCGCGACCGCTCGCAGCTCACGCATGGCGCCTCCTCATCGGCGTGGTCCGAGTCTGCCACAGCGCGTTCGGTGACGATAGGTACCTGGGCTGCCGAGAACCCACCGTTCATCCCTACAACCACACCTTGCCATCGGTGCGCCTGTGGTGTCCCACCTCGCCGAGTCGACACGCTCTGCCGGAGTTGCCGGTATGGCGACACTACCCACTTCTGGGGACGACGGTAGCCGCGGGGCCACTTTTTGGAGACGACAATCGTCGCGAAGCCGGTCGCGAGGCTACATTTCGACGGCGGCGCCCGCGGGTCGCCTTTCAGGGACGACGGCCGCCAGGGGGCCTGGTGGCGGGCGGGCGCCGGCGCGTGGGCCGGGCCGTCATCTTCGGCCGGGCCTGGTCGCTGGCGCCGGCGAACAGGGCCGCGCCGACGATTCCGGCCTCGTTCTGCAGTTGTGCCGCGACGACCTTCGTGTTCACCTCGAGGCGGTCGAGAAAACGATCAGATTTTCGGCTGGCGCCACCGCCGATGATGATGAGATCCGGCCACAGCAGCGCCTCAAGCGCATTCAGATAGCGGGTGACGCGCTTCGCCCACTTCTCCCAGGAAAGATCGTCGCGTTCGCGGGCCGCCTCGGACGCCCTCGTCTCCGCATCGTACCCACCGATCTCCAGATGGCCGAGCTCGGTGTTGGGAACGAGCTGCCCGTGCAGGAACACCGCCGTGCCGATACCGGTGCCGAAAGTCGTCATGATCACGACGCCGCCGACGTCCCGGCCGGCACCGAAGGCCATCTCGGCGACGCCCGCGGCATCGGCGTCGTTGACCACGGCCACCCCGCCCGGGCTGCCTGGCAGCACCGATCCAAGAGTTGCCGCGACATCGGTGCCCACCCAGACCGGATCGATGTTGGCCGCGGTCCTGGCCGCGCCGCCCTTGATGACGGCGGGGAAAGCGGCCCCGACCGGCCCCGTCCAGCCGAAGTGCGCCACGACTTCCGCGACGGTCTTGGATATGGCCGCCGGTTGTGCCGGCTGCGGTGTGGGTAGCCGGAAGCGGGGCGCGGTGAGTGTTCCCTCGTCGATGTCGACGGGTGCACCCTTGATACCGGTACCGCCGATGTCGACACCGAAGACCTGCATGTCGCCTGTGTCCTCCTGTTACCACCGGCGCCGATATCTCTGACGCGGTATCCGCCATGCGCGGCGCGCACAGTGCCGCGGCGCGCCGTCGTGGGCACCCTGTGCCAAGCCGTGTGCCAACGACGTGTGTGCCAAGCCCTGTGTGCCAGCCCCGTGCCCACTCCACCATAGATCCGCACACCTCGTCGGCCTATCCGAGTGTGACACCGATATTCGGGGGCGGGGAGGATCATCTCCGGAGCGCTTCGGGCCGGCGTCCACGCGATCGAACATCCGTCAGGCACGGCCTAAGCTGGGTGGGTGCGCCTGCGCGATTCTCACGGCCGGGTGGCCGCCGATCTTCGGGTTTCGCTGACCGATCGCTGCAACCTGCGGTGTTCCTACTGCATGCCCGCCGAAGGCCTGGCCTGGCTGCCACGGGCGGGGATCCTGACCGACGAGGAGATCGTCCGGCTGGTGCGGATCGCGGTGACCAGGCTCGGTGTCGACGAGGTCAGGCTCACCGGTGGCGAGCCGACGCTGCGGCCGGGCCTGGTCGGCCTCGTCGCCCGGCTGGCGCGGCTGCGCCCCCGCCCGCAGCTGTCGATGACGACCAACGGCATCGCGCTCGTGGGCATGGCCCCGGCGTTGCGTGCGGCGGGGCTGGATCGGGTGAACGTCTCCCTCGACACCCTGCGGCCCGGCCGTTACCAGGCGCTGACGCGTCGGGACCGGCTCGCCGACGCGCAGGCGGGGCTGGCCGCCGTGGCCGCCGCCGGGCTGGTACCGGTGAAGGTCAACGCGGTGCTGCTGCGCGGCGTCAACGACGACGAGGCGCCCGATCTGCTGCGGTGGTGCCTGCGACGGGGCTACCAGCTGCGCTTCATCGAGCAGATGCCGCTCGACCCCCAGCACTCCTGGGACCGGGCCGCCATGGTCACCGGCGCGGAGATCCTTGCCGGGCTGCGTGGCGAGTTCACCCTCGCGCCGCTGCCCGCCCGGGGCAGCGCGCCCGCCGAACTGTTCACCGTCGACGGTGGGCCGGGCACGGTGGGACTGGTCGGTTCGGTGACCGCGCCCTTCTGCGCCGCCTGCGACCGGGTCCGGCTCACCGCTGACGGGCAGGTCCGGTCCTGCCTGTTCGCCCGGGAGGAGACCGACCTGCGTACCCCGATGCGGGCCGGGGCCGACGACGCGCAGCTGGCGGCGTTGTGGGTGCGGGCGGTCCGGGGCAAACGGGCCGGGCACGGCATCGACCAGCCGGCGTTCACCCAGCCGGCGCGGCCGATGTCGGCGATCGGCGGGTGAACGGCCGGCGGACGGGCTGGGACGCGGTAGTGCTCGCCGGCGGCCTGGCCCGCAGGCTCGGCGGAGTGGACAAACCGGCGCTGACCATCGGTGAGAAGACTCTGCTCGAGCGTGTGCTGACCGCGGTGGACGACGCCCAGGAGGTGATCGTGGTCGGTCCCCGGCGTCCGGTCGCGGCGTCGCGGCACGTCGTCTGGACACGGGAACGACCGCCCGGCGGGGGACCGGTCGCGGCCCTGGCCGCCGGTCTCGAGCTGGTGGGCGCGCCGTTGGTGGCGGTGCTCGCCGCTGATCTCCCGTTCGTGACGGCGGGGACCCTCGACGCGCTCGTGCGGGCGGTCGACGACGGCAAGGTGCAGGGCGCCCTGCTGGCCGACCCGGCGGGCCGCCGGCAGTACCTCACCGGCGTGTGGCGGACGTCGGCGCTGCGCGCTCGGCTGCCTGTGGTCACCGCCGGCGTTCCGATGCGCTCCGTCCTGGCCGGCCTGCCGGTGCGGGTGCTGCCCGCCGACGCGCGTGTCACGCTGGACTGCGACCGGCCCGCGGATGTCGAGCGGGCACGGTGCTGGGTCAGGGGTGCCGGGTCAGGGGCGCCGGGCCAGGATGGACGGGTGAGTTCTCTTGACGACTGGGTGGTCGACGCGGCCGGCGCGCTCGACCTCGACCCGGCGCTCCTCGACGTCCAGGGGGTTCTCGATCTCGCCCGGGAGGTGGCTCACGCCGTGGAGCGGCCCGCGGCTCCCCTGACCGCCTTCCTCGTCGGCCTCGCGGCCGGCCGCGCCGGCGGTGATCCGCGGGCGGTCCGGCTGGCCACCGACAGGGTGCTCGCCCTCGTCGCGGCCCGCGCGGGCGGCGACGCCCAGGACGCCCAGCGGCGCATCCAGGACGCCTAGCGCATCCAGGCCGGGTTGTCCTCCAACAGCTCTCGCATGTCGATGACCATCGTCTGCATGGTGAGCGGGTCGTCCACCGCTGACAGGCGGGGCAGCACCATCGTGGCCATGTCGGTGTCGACATCCCTGTCGGCGCCGGACGGGGCAAGGCCGAGAGGGCCGGTCTGGGCCTGGTCCGGTGCTGGTGACCGACCCCGGGCCGTGACGATCACCCGGTCCAGGCCGCCGAGCGCGAGGATCAGCACGAACCCCGGCAGTGCGAAGAGCGCCGGCCGCCACGCGGTCAGCGCCACGACGGCGAACACGACCATGACCGTGCACGCCCCGATCGTGTGGCGTTGCGCTGGTGGCAGTGCCGGGACCTTTCGACCATGTCGGTAGTGCGCCACGAGCTCAAGTGTGCCTCTCGCGGACGAATCCGCCAAAGTCCGGCCCCGTCCACCGGCAGCCGCGGCGGCCGGCCGCCGGCAGGCGCGCGGGCGGTTATCCCCCGGCGGGGGAGCGGGGGGGACAGGAGGCGGCGGCAGCGGACGCCGGCACGGGCGCGTCGCTGAACAGCGACCGCAGCCCCTGGGCGCCTGCCTCGGCGCGGGTCTCGATCGTCCACGCGATCACCGCGCGTTCCCGGCTGTCGCGGGCGGCGACCAGCCGCTCGGCGTCCCGCCAGGCGTTCTCCCGGGCGGCGACCAGGGTCGGGACGAGGGCCTCGCGATTGGTGCCGAGCCGGTTCGCCGCCTCGTCCGGCAGCGAGCCCAGCGGTGTCCCGGGCTGCGTGAGCAGGGACACCGCCACCTTCGCCAGGACCTCGTTGACCCGGTCGTGGTCGCCCTTGTGGCTGCTGCCGTCCGGGCCGGTGAGGCCCATGGCGGCGAGGACGAACGGGAGGTCGCGGGTGATGTGCGTGTGCATGCCGAGTACCAGGTCGCCGGCGGGGGAGACGGTGGGCGTCGAGGCCGCCGCGAAGGCGGTCCGCCACGCCGGTGGCACGTCGGCCAGCCTGCCGTCGGACCAGCCGTCGAACGCCCGGAAGTAGTACTCGGCGAACAGCGCGGCCTCGGCCCGGGCCCAGGCGGGGTCGGCGAAGTAGCCCGGTGTCGCGGCCGCGTCGCGGAACGTCTCGGTCGTGCGCAGGTAGACCAGGGCGAAGGACGCGCGGGGGTCGCAGTGGTCTTCCAGTAGTCGCAGCCGGTTACGCATTGTAGCCACTACGTCGTCCGTGCACGCTGTCGAACCGGTCGTACAGGGTGGCGGAAACGTCCCGTCCGTCTGCCGTGTCCAGGCGGGGGTGACCGCCGTCGTGGCCCGGCTGGTCGGCGCGGTCGCCCGAGCGGGTATGGCGATGATCAGTAAGCCGGCTGCAAGAGATATCGCGATTGCTGTGCGTAGCCGGATCATGGGTCTCATAGTAGCCTTATGGCTACCAGAAGTATTTACAACCCCGCGGTGAGTCGCAATACTGCTGCGCCATGTCCTCCAATGGTCACACTTCGCGTGAGATGGCTACGCTGCGCAGTTCGTGGCATCGCCAGGGTGCTGGCGGCGGATCCGCTCACCGCGGCCCGGCCGAGGACGATCCGGCGGCAGCGGGCCCTGCCGGCGCCGAGGGTCCCGCCGGCGCCAGGGGCCGTTCCGCCGCCCGCCGCGGACGGTGCCGCCCGGGACATTCTCGACAGACTGCCCGAGATCGTCTTCCGGACCGATGCCCAGGGCCGCTGGACCTATCTCAACCCCGCGTGGACGGTGGTGACCGGCTTCGAGGTCGAAGCCAGCCTGGGGAAGCACTTCCTCGACTACGTGCACCCGGACGAGCGCGACCACACGGTGGCGCTGTTCATGGCGGTGGTGGCCGGCGGTGCCGACCACTGTCACCACGTGACGCGCTATCGGACCCGGGGCGGGTCCTACCGTCGCGTCGGGATCCGCGCCAGCCTGCTGCGCGGCCCGGACGGCCAGATCGTGGGCAACCTGGGAACGATCATTGATGCGACCCGCGGCCACATCGACGCCGAGACGGTCGGCGAGCACACGGCGTTGCTGGAACTCGTCTCCGACGGCGCCCCGGTCGACGATCTCCCGATGGGGATCCTGCTCGTCGACCGCGCGCGCCGGATCCGCCGCGCGTCACCGGTCGTGGACCGTCTGATCGACGGCCGGCTGCGGGCCGGTGACCCGCTGGATCGGCTGGCCGGGCTGCTGCGGCCGTACGCCGGCGCAACCGCCCTGGAAGGCGAGTGGGGGCTGGTCGCGACGGCGCTCCGGACCGAGCAGCCGCAGCACGCCTACCTGAGCCTGCGCCTGGCCGCCGGACCGGTGGTCGACGGGTACGCGCGGGAGCGGGCGCTGCGGGTGTCGGTGATCCCCGAGGTCGGGGAGTCCCGGGACCTGCTGGCGGTGGTGCTGCAGGACGTCACGGACCTGCGGCAGGCCGAACGGCGGCAGGCGGCGGTTGCCCGTCTCGGCCAGCGCGCGCTCGTCGGGACGACGGTCGGCAGCCTGCGGCGGGAGGCCGCCGAGGTCGTGCGCGACACGCTGGGCGTGCCGTACTGCGAGGTGCTGGGACCCGTCGCGCAGCATGGCTCGGTGATCGCGAGGGTACTGGCCGCGGACAGCCCGGTGGTCGTCGACCATGGCGTGACACCCCTGGGTGTGCCGTTGCCGGGCGCCTCCGAGGTCTACGGCGGGGTCGGCCGGGTCGCCGGTGTCGCCGCCCGCGTCGGAGCGGCCGGCCGCGGTTTCGGGCTGCTGGTGGCGTACACGACGCAACCACGGGAGTTTGCCGCGGACGAGGCGGACTTCGTCCAGTCGGTCGCCAACGTGCTGGCCGCGGCGATCGAACGGCACAACGCCGAGCAGAAGGTCCGCCGCCAGGCCCTGCACGACCCGCTGACCGGCCTGGCCAACCGGATCCTCCTGCACGACAGGATCTCCGGGGCGCTGGGGGAGATTGAGCGGGACGGCGGGCGGCTCGCGCTGCTGCTGATGGATCTCGACCGGTTCAAGGAGATCAACGACACGTTGGGTCACAACGTGGGCGACGACGTGCTGCGCGAGGTCGCCGTACGGCTGGGCCGGGCCACCCGGCCCAGCGACACGGTCGCCCGCCTCGGCGGGGACGAGTTCGCGATCCTGCTCCCGTCGACACCGGGGGGTGCCGCCGACGCGCTGGCGGTCGCGGGCTGCATCCGGGCGGCGCTGGCCGAGCGCATCGACGTCGGCTCCCTGCCCCTGCACGTGGACGGCAGCATCGGGATCACGCTCGCCCCCGCTGACGGACGTGATCCCGGGACGCTGGTGCGCTGCGCGGACGTGGCCATGTACCGGGCGAAGCAGCTCTCCCTCGGCGTCGCCGTCTACGCCCCGGACGCCGACCAGAACCGCCGGGAGCGCCTTGAGCTGCTCGGCGGCCTGCGTTCGGCGATCGCCGGCGGTCAGCTCGTCCTGCACTACCAGCCCAAGGTGGACCTGCGTACCGGGCGGACCACAGCGGTCGAGGCGCTGGTCCGCTGGCAGCATCCGGCCCACGGGCTGGTCGAGCCGGGCCGTTTCGTCCCCTTCGCCGAGCAGAGCAACCTGGTCAAGCCGCTGACCCGCCGGGTGCTCATGCTCGTGCTCGACCAGGCGCGCTCCTGGTGGGACGCTGGCCGGCTGTTGCCGGTGGCGGTGAACGTCTCCGCCCGGATGCTGCACGACGCGGAGCTGATCTCGACCGTGCGGGCGGAGCTGGATCGCACCGGCCTGCCGCCGCGGGCGCTCGAGCTCGAGCTCACCGAGAGCGCGGTCATGGTGAACACCCGCAACGCGATGAGCGTCATCACCCGGTTACGCGGTGAGGGAATCCGGATCTCGGTGGACGACTTCGGGACGGGATACTCGTCCCTGGCCTACCTGCGTGATCTTCCCGTCCACGATCTCAAGATCGACAAATCGTTTGTGGTGAATGTGGCGCATCGCACGAAGGACTTCTCGATCGTCCGGTCGATCATCGATCTCGCTCACAATCTCGATCTTCGAGTGGTTGCTGAAGGTATCGAGTCGAGCGAGGTCTGTAGCCTGCTGCGCGACCTGGGGTGCGACGAAGGGCAGGGTTTCTATCTCGGTCACCCGGTGCCGCCCGCGGATCTCGCGGCCTAGAACTGTCTGGTGGTCGTCTGAGTGCCGCCCGCGCGATCGAACATCCCTCGGGCACGCCCTACTAGAC
>NZ_CAAAFS010000295.1:0-22125 GCF_900634755.1 Protofrankia symbiont of Coriaria myrtifolia | reverse complement strand
AGCATGGCGGGAGGCCTGAGGACGGGGTCAGGAGGGATCGGGGCGTGTTGCCCCGGTGTCGATGCCGACGCGTGCGCACTGCTTTCCCGGACAAGGTGTCACGTTGGCGCGCTGTGCTGCACCATAGGCTCAGCCTCACTACATTCTGGAGGTCGGCCGTGGGCAGGGGAAGTCGTACGCCGCTGGGACGCGCCATGCCTGTCGTGTCCGCGCTCCTGGCGGCCATCGTCGTTCTCGCCGGGTGCGGCTCCGGTCGCTACGAGTACGTGACGAACAAGGACGCGGGCACGTTTCTCAAGATCCCCAGCTCCTGGCAGCACCAGCCCATGCTCGGCCCGGCCTTCGTCGGGATAGACGCCCGCAACGTCTCGCCCGAGGCGGCCCGGGTGCTCGCCTCCCGCGAGTGGGTGGTGGGGATCGACGCGGCGGCGAAGTTCGACGACAAGAACCTCCTGCTCCCGGACGCCCAGGAGCCGAAGGGGTTCGTCCAGGTCCGCCAGCTCCTGCCGGAGGAAGCGGCCACGCTGTCCACCAACGACCTGCGTAACCTGCTCATCCCCATCGACGACGCCGAGCGGGAGCAGGCCGAGGAGATCCGGCGGGATCCCGAGGGGGCCCGGCTGGCGCCGCACTTCCTGCTACTGACCGACGAGGCCGTCCGCAAGGACGGCGGTGTGCACGGTATCCATCTGATCTACCAGCTCCGGGTGGACAGCGGTCTGGTCACCATCGACCAGACCAGTCTTTTCGACCGGGATCAGACGATGCTCTACCAACTCGTGTTCGCCTGTTCCGCCTGGTGCTACGACAAGCACGGTGCGCAGATCAACCAGGTTCAGACATCGTTCACGATCAAGCCGATCACCTGAGATTGAAGACCATGAATCAGACCTCGTCCTCGCAGCAGCCTGTGCAGCCGCCCGTGCAGCCGTTCCAGATCGCTCCCGCCGACCCTCCGCCGCGGCCGTCGGGGCCGGTGCGCAGGCGGCTGGCCCTGTGGGACAGGGTGAAGTTCCTTGTTCTGATCGCGGCGCTGTTCGGGTTCGTGGTGGCCGCGGCCATGTCGGACAACCCGATCATGGCCTTCTCCGACGCCCTGCGCGAGCAGGTGTCGACGAGCTGGTGGCTGGTCGCGTTGTTCGCGATCGAGATCGTCCGCCAGGTGCACATGTTCATCGGCGAACGCTCGTCGGCCTACTACGTGTTCTGGACCGACCGGGTCTTCGGCCGTTTCGAGCGCCGCCTGCTGCGGTTCAACGACTGGAACCGCTACCGGCTGAGCCGGGCCCTGAAGTGGGTGGTGACCCTCGCGGTCGCTGCCTTCGTCTACGCCCGGATCCGCAACGACTCGATCTTCAACGCCCTCGTCACCCTCCCCGGTGACATCTGGGACGCGGTCCCGTTCGTGCTCCAGCTCGTCCTGTTCATGATGCTCGCCGTCGGCCAGTTCGTAGCGATCTTCTGGTTTCTCTCCCGCGGCGGTGTGGACGTCTACTTCCCGGAGGACATCAAGACCCGGTTCACCGACGTCTGGGGTCAGGACCACGTCCTGTCCCGGGTCAAGGAGGTGGTCTTCCACCTGGAGAAGCCCGAGGAGATCGAAAGCCGTGGCGGTTACGTGCCGGGTGGCATCCTGCTGTGGGGCCCGCCGGGTACCGGCAAGACCCTGATCGCGGAGGCGGTCGCCGGTGAGACCGGCAAGCCCTACGTCTTCGTCGACCCCGGGGCGTTCCGGGCGATGTTCTTCGGCGTCGGCGTGATGAAGGTCAAGAGCCTCTTCCGCAAGCTGCGCAAGCTGGCTCTCCGCTACGGCGGTGTGATCGTCTTCTTCGACGAGGCCGACACCCTGGGCAACCGTGGTCAGCTCGCCGGCGACTTCGGGCGGGCGGCTCCGGCAGGCCTGACCGACATCCCCGTCTTCGGGCCCGGCACCCCCGCCTTCGGGCCTGGCGGCACCCCCGTCTTCGGGCCTGGCGGCTTGGCGCACTCCTCGTGCAACGGGCTGGCCTATGCCAGCCACGGCAGCCGCCGGCAGCTCGCCGAGGCCCAGTTCGTCGTCCCCGGCGGCGGTGGTGGTGGCCAGTCGAGTTTCGACGGGACGCTGCAGGCGCTGCTGACCGAGATGTCGGGTCTGAAGAAGCCCCGCGGCTTCCTCAACCGGGTCGTCCGCCGTGCCCTGGGGATGCGGCCGAAGCCGCCGCCGAAGTACCGCATTATGATCATGATGGCGACCAACATGCCGCAGTCCCTGGACGAGGCGCTGCTGCGGCCCGGCCGTATCGACCGCATCTACAAGGTCGGCTACCCCAGCAAGGAGGGCCGGGTACGGACCTTCCAGGGCTACCTGTCCAAGGTCCGCCATGACGTGGCGCCCGAACAGGTGGACCGGCTCGCCGTGATGAGCCCGTACGCCACCGGCGCGAGCATCAAGGACATGGTCAACGAGGCGCTGATCCAGGCGATCAAGTCGGGCCGGGAGGTCGTCACCTGGCCGGACCTGCTCAAGGCCAAGGCAATCAAGGAACACGGCCTGCCCGACGACCACGAGTACGTCGAGCGGGAGCGGCACAGCGTCGCCCTGCACGAGGCCTGCCACGCGGTGGTCATGTACCGGCTGCAGAAGCACATGGCGATCGACATGGCGACCATCGAGCGCCGGGGGGACACTGGCGGCTTCGTGGCCCCGGTGCCGCTGGAGGACAGGTTCGTCGACTGGCGCTCCGAGGTCGAGATCGACGTGATGACCTTCCTCGCCTCCATCGTGGGTGAGCGGATGTTCTTCGAGGGCGACCACACCCAGGGCGTCGGCGGGGACCTGCACGCCGCCACCGAGCTGGTCGCCCGCAGCATCGGGCGGCACGCCATGGGCACCACGCTCACGTCGCGCCCCGCGCTGGCCTCCGGACTGGGCAGCAACCCGGCCTACTCGGGCAGCAGCCCGGGCTACCTCGGCGGCACGTTCGTCGCGGAGGTGGAGGCCAAGCTGCAGGAGCTCTACGCGCGCACCGAGACGATCCTGGAGGCCAACCGCCGGGAGATCCTCGCGGTCACCCACGCGCTGGAGACGAACAAGACCATCACCGGTGAGGACGTGGAAGCGATCATGGAGGGCACGCCCGGCCCCACCGTGGACGGGCGCCGCTACCACGAGCCGGACTTCCTCTCCCTCGCCGAGGAGTACCACTCCAGCGCGGTGCTGGCGCACCGTGGCCAGCGCGTCGAGCAGCTGCGGCTGCCGGACCTCACCGGCAAGGCCGCGGCCACCCCGGCGTCCGAGGGCCCGTCGGCCGCCACCGCGTCGGCCTGAGCTGGTACGCGCTGTCGAGGCGGGCGGCCGCGGGTCGCGCGGTGCGCGTGGGCCGGGCCACCGGCAGGATCCCCGGGAGACACCCTTCCCGGGGACGAGGCCCGCTGGTGGGTGCTAGAGTCCGAAATGTGCGCTCCTGGTTAGTCATGTCGTGCGACATGCGGGAGTGCCCGGCGCGCCTGTTCGTGGACAAGACCTTCGTGGACAAGGTCTTTGTGGACGAGGTCTTTGTGGACGAGGTCTTTGTGGACGAGGTCTTTGTGGACGAGGTCTGTTGTCCCGTCTGACGGCCGTTGGTGATGTTCGAAATCCATGTGGCCGTGACCCGGCGGTCGCGTCCGTCCCGGTATGAGTGCTAACGCGGCCTGTCCGGCGCCGCCGCCCATTTCCGGGGAGGATCACGTTCCATGTCAGTAGAGAGCTGGTCGTTCGAGACCCGCCAGATCCACGCCGGTGCCCAGCCGGATCCGACGACCGGCGCCCGCGCCGTCCCGATCTACCAGACGACGAGCTATGTCTTCCGGGACACCGACCACGCCGCCGCGCTGTTCGCCCTCGGTGAGACCGGCAACATCTACACCCGGATCGGGAACCCCACGCAGGACGTCTTCGAGCAGCGGATCACCGCGCTCGAGGGGGGCGTGGGAGCGCTCGCACTGTCCTCGGGCCAGGCGGCCGAGACCCTGGCGATCCTGAACCTGGCCGAGGCCGGCGACCATATAGTGACCTCGGCGAGCCTGTACGGCGGCACGTACAACCTGTTCCACTACACCCTGCCCAAGCTGGGCATCCAGGTCAGCTTCGTCGAGGACCCGGATGACCTCGACGCCTGGCGCGCCGCGATCGCCCCGAACACCCGGGCGTTCTACGGCGAGACGATCGGCAACCCCAAGGGGGACGTGCTCGACACCGCCGGGATCGCCGAGGTCGCGCACGCCGCCGGTATCCCGCTCATCGTCGACAACACCCTGGCCACGCCCTACCTCTACCGGCCGTTCGAACACGGCGCCGACATCGTCGTGCACTCGGCGACGAAGTTCATCGGCGGCCACGGCACCACGATCGGCGGCGTGATCGTCGACGGCGGGCGGTTCGACTTCGGCGCGTCGGGCCGGTTCGCGAACTTCACCACGCCCGACCCGAGCTACCACGGGCTGGTCTACTGGGACGTCCTCGGCCACGGCTCCTTCATCGCCAAGGCGCGCGTCCAGCTGCTGCGCGACATCGGCGCGGCGATCTCGCCGTTCAACTCGTTCCTCCTGCTGCAGGGCCTGGAGACGCTGTCGCTGCGGATCGAGCGGCACAGTGCCAACGCCCAGCGGGTGGCCGAGTGGCTCCAGGCGCGGGACGAGGTGAGCTGGGTCAACTACCCGGGGCTTGAGTCGTCGAGGTGGTACGACCGGGCCCAGCGGGTGCTGCCGAAGGGTGCCGGCGCGATCCTGTCGTTCGGGATCGTCGGCGGTGCTGAGGCGGGCCGGAAGTTCGTCGAGGGCGTGGAGCTGTTCAGCCATCTGGCCAACGTCGGCGACGTACGTTCGCTGATCATCCACCCGGCCACCACGACGCACTCGCAGCTCACCGAAACCGAGCAGGCGAGCACCGGGGTGACCCCCGACCTCGTCCGCCTCTCCGTCGGAATCGAGGGCATCGACGACATCCTCGCGGACCTCGACGCCGGCTTCCGTGCCGCCAAGGGCTGACAGTAGCCCGGACGGGGCGGTGGGCGACCGCCTGCCGCCCCGTCTCCGGCGCGTGGCGGGCCGGGCGTGACCCGGCCGGGGCGCGCCGGTTCGTCGAGCTGCCCGGCCCGGTCGAACTGGAGAGTGGGGCGTCGCTACCCGGCGTGACAGTGGCCTATGAGGCCTGGGGGCGGCTCGACCCGACGGCGTCCAACGCCCTGCTGGTCCTGCACGCGCTGACCGGTGACAGCCACGCCGCCGGTCCGGCCGGCCCGGGGCACGTCAGCCGTGGCTGGTGGGACGCGATGATCGGTCCGGGCCGGCCGCTGGACACCGAACGCTACTTCGTCGTGTGCCCGAACGTCCTGGGCGGCTGCCAGGGGACGACCGGCCCGTCCTCGACCGCCGCGGACGGCCGGCCCTGGGGCAGCCGCTGGCCGCAGATCACCATCGGTGACCAGGTGCTGGTGGAGGCGCTGCTGGCCGACGCGCTCGGGATCCGGCGCTTCGCCGGTGTGGTCGGCGGGTCGATGGGGGGGATGCGCTCCCTGGAGTGGGCGCTGCGCTATCCCGACCGCGTCGCCAGGGCGGTGGTCGTCGCCTGCGGGGCGGCCGCGACCGCCGAGCAGATCGCCCTCTACTCCACCCAGATCGCGGCGATCACCGCCGACCCCGGCTGGCGCGGCGGGGACTACCACCACCGGCCCGCCGGTGCCGGCCCCCACGCGGGGATGGGGCTGGCCCGCCGGATGGCCCAGGTCAGCTACCGCAGCGAGCGGGAGCTCGCCGGCCGCTTCGGCAACCGGGTGCGGCCCGACGGTCGTTTCGAGGCCGAGTCCTACGTCGAGCACCACGCGGACAAGCTCGTCCGCCGGTTCGACGCCGGCAGCTACGTGACCCTGACCCGGGCGATGATGACCCAGGACGCCGGCCGTGGCCGGGGTGGGGCGGCCGCGGCGCTGGCACGCTGCCCGGTGCCGATCGCGGTGGCCGGCGTCGACTCCGACCGGCTCTACCCGCTGTACCTCCAGCGTGAGATCGCCGAGATGGCACGGGTGCCCGCCCTGGCCGGCCGGCTCGCGGTGATCCGGTCGCTGTACGGGCACGACGCGTTCCTGCTGGAGGCCGACCAGGTCGCGGACGTCATCCGAGAGGCGTTGGACGCCGCGCCTGCCGTCCCGGCGGCGGGGCCGGAACAGCCGGGACAACGGGCGCAGCAGTGACCATCGCTACAGCGGGATGTTGCCGTGGCCCGCGGCACCCGCCGGGGCGGCGGCGATGGCCTGGGCGATCGCCGCCCTGGTGGCCGCTGGGGTGACCACGGCGTCCACGACGCCCAGCTCCACCGCACGGTCGATCCCGCCGACCGCGCGCACGTGCTCGGCGGCAAGCTCGGCGACCACCTCCGGACGGCGCTGGGTCGGGACCTCGGCCAGCTCGCGCCGGTGGAGGATCCCGACGGCGGCCTCGGCGCCCATCACCGCCACCTCCGCGGTCGACCAGGCGAACACGGCCGTCGCGCCCAGGCTGTGCGAGTTCATGGCGACGTAGGCGCCACCGTAGGCCTTGCGGGTGACAACGGTGACCCGGGGCACGGTGCACTCGGCGAACGCGTACAGCAGCTTCGCGCCGCGCCGGACCACGCCCTCCCATTCCTGGCCCACACCGGGCAGATAGCCGGGGACGTCGACCAGGACGACCAGCGGTACGCCGAAGGAGTCGCACATCCGCACGAAGCGGGACGCCTTCTCCGCGGACGTGGCGTCCAGGCAGCCGCCGCGGCGCAGCGGGTTGTTGGCCACCACGCCCACCGTCCGGCCGCCGAGCCGGCCCAGGGCGGTGACGATGTTCGGCGCCCAGCGGGGGTGCAGTTCGACCACGTCGTCGTCGAGGATGCCCGCCACCAGTGGGCGTACGTCGTAGGCGCGGCGCGGGGACTCCGGCAGCAGGTCACCGAGTTCGCGGGCCTGGACCGTGCCGATGCTGCCCTGCTCGCCGAGCAGCACGCACAACTGGCGGGTCCGGGCGACGGCGGCCTCGTCGGAGTCGCAGGTGACGGCGACGACCCCGCTGCGGCGCGCGTGCACGTCGGGCCCGCCCAGGCTGTCGGCGGTGCAGTCCTCACCGGTCACCGTCCGTACGACGTCGGGGCCGGTGACGAAGACCTTGGCGGCCGGGCCCATCACGACGATGTCGGTCAGCGCGGGGCCGTAGGCGGCACCGCCGGCGGCGGCGCCGAGCACCAGGGAGATCTGGGGGATGCGCCCGGAGCTGCGGACCGTGGCCGCGAACACCCGGCCGACCCCGTCGAGGGAGGCCACTCCCTCCCGCAGCCGGGCCCCGCCGGAATGCCAGATCCCGACTACCGGGCGGCGCAGGCGGGCCGCCGCCTCGATGGCGTCGACGATCCGCGTGCAGCCCTCGCGTCCCATCGCTCCGCCCTGGATGGCCGCGTCGGTGGCGAAGGCCACCACCGGGCTGCCCTCGACGGTGCCCGTTCCCGCCAGCACACCGGAGGTGTCCGTGGTGGTGAAGGGCTCGAAGGTGTCGGGGTCGAAGAACTGGGCCAGCCGGGCCGACGGAGCACGCGGGTCGGTGCGTTCGAGCGTGGAGAGACTCACCGTTTATCTCCTTGGGATCCCTGGGTCAGTGACGAGAGCAGGCGAGCGCCCGCGGGCCGGGGCCGTGCCGTGGCCCGCGGGCTCATCGGATCATCGTTCCCGTTTGCGACCGGACGGGTCCTCACGGTTTTCTGTCGCAGTCACCCGTAATTTCCCGTTGTTTATGTCTGTGGACAGCGGTCGGGCCATATGATCCGCTGGTTGTGGGCATGAGAAAAGCAGGTATGGAAAAAAGTGGGTAAAGAAATCAGAGCAGAAAATCTGGAACCAGGAGAACCGAACACTCGCGCACGGGAGCACCCGGCCACCGACCGCACGTCGGCCGGCTGCGACGGTCGGTACCGGGTGTTCGCCATGAATATCCAGCTGAACGAACTGACTGAACGAACTGACTGAACAGGACACGAACTGGCTGGACGGAATCACCGGCGGGATGGATGCCGGGTCCGGGAACCAGTGGTGGGACGCGTTGTTCCCGTCAGGGTGCCGGCAGGCCGCCGGGGGTGGCCCGGCAGTCGGTCAGGAGGTGCGCTCAGGAGGTGCGATCAGGGAGCGTGCTCAGGGAGTGAAGGCGAGACAGACGTCGTGCCCGCCGAAACCGAACGAGTTCGACAGGACCGCGCCCGCGAGGATGGAACGGTTGTCGATGGACACCACGTCGAGGTCGATCTCGTCGTCGAGGGCGTCGAGGTTACGGGTGGCCGGCACGATCTTGTCCCGCAGGGTGAGGACGGCTATCACCGCCTCGACGGCCCCGGCCGCCCCGAGCAGATGCCCGGTCATGGACTTGGTGGAGGTCACCGCCACCCTGTCCAGGGCGTCCCCGAGCGCGGCCCGCAGCGCGTGGGCCTCGGCGACGTCCCCGATGGGTGTGGAGGTGCCGTGGGCGTTGATGTGCACGAGGTCGGACGCGGTCAGCCCCCCGGAGCGCAGCGCCGCACGCACGGCCCGGGCGGCGCCGGCGCCGCTGGGCTCGGGGGCGGTCACGTGGTAGGCGTCTGCGCTGGTCCCGGACCCGGCCAGGGTGGCGTACACCCGCGCGCCGCGGGCTGCGGCGTGCTCGGCGGACTCCAGGACGAGGGCGCCGGCGCCCTCCCCGAGGATGAACCCGTCGCGTCCCTTGTCGAACGGCCGGGATGCCGCCTGCGGGGCGTCGTTACGCCGGGACAGGGCCTGCATCTGGGCGAATCCGGCGAGCGGCAGCGGGTGGATCGCCGCCTCCGACCCGCCGGTGATGGCCACGTCCGCCCGGCCGGCCCGGATCATGTCCAGGGCGTAGCCGATGGCCTCCGCGCCCGACGCGCACGCGCTGACCGGGGCGTGCACCCCGGCCCGGGCGGTGAAGGCCAGCCCCACGGTCGCGGCCGGACCGTTGGGCATGAGCATCGGCACCACGTGTGGGGAGACCCGGCGCGGGCCCCGCTCGCGCAGTACGTCGTACTGGTTGAGCAGGGTCAGCACCCCGCCGATGCCGGAGCCGACCACCGCGGCGAGCCGTTCGGGGTCGACCTCGGGCGTCCCGGCGTCGGCCCACGCCTCCCGGGCGGCCACCAGAGCCAGCTGCTGCACGCGGTCGAGAGTGCGTGCCTCCAGCCGCTCCAGCGGGGGTTCCACCGCGACGGGCGCGGCGATGTGAACCGGAAGCTGCTCGACCCACTCGTCGGTCAGCCGACGCACACCGGAACGGCCCGCGAGCAGACCCTCCCACGTGGAGGCGACGTCGCCGCCGAGAGGGGTGGTTGCCCCGAGGCCGGTGACGACGACCTGCCTGGGGGTGGCGGTCACGCGGCGACACCCGCCCGCTGGATGTAGGACACCGCGTCGCCGACGGTCTTGAGGCTCTTGACGTCCCCGTCAGGGATCTTGACGTCGAACTTCTCCTCGGCGGCGACGACGACCTCGACCATGGACAGCGAGTCGACGTCCAGGTCGTCGATGAACGTCTTGTCCGCGGTGACGTCGGCCGGGTCGACTCCGGCGACCTCCTCAAGAATCGCGGCGAGACCCTCCAGGACGTCGGGCTGTGACATTATTCCTCCTGTTCCTTCGTGACGTCACGGACAACGCGGGCGGATCTGCCCGCGCCACCATCGGCCAAACTGGTTCCAACTGGTTTTGACAAAGACCGCCGGAAGACGCGAACAATCAGGCTCGTGTCGTCCTCGGCCGATGAGATGAATCCTATGGGCAACGTACGACCTGACCACAGTAGGTCAGGCCGGCGCCGAAGCCGAAGAGTAGGACGGGGTCGCCCGGCCGCAGCTGGCCGCCGTCGAGAATCCGGCTGAATGCCAGCGGGATACTGGCGGCCGAGGTGTTGCCGGATTCGACCACGTCCCGGGCGACCACGGCGTTCGTGGCGCCGATACCGGCCACCAGCGCGTCGATTATCCGCAGGTTGGCCTGGTGCGGGATGACACCGGCGAGCTCGGACGGTGCGACACCGGCGAGCTCGCAGGCGCGCCGGACCGTCGGGGTCAGGGTGATGGCCCACCGGAACACCGTCTGGCCTTCCATGCGGAAGAGGTTGTCGCCGTATCCGGGCACCCGGATGGCGCTGGCCTTCCCGCCGTCGTGGCCCCAGACCGCCGGGCCGATCTCGCGGGTCGGGGCGGGCCCGACCACCGCGGCTCCGGCGCCGTCGGCGAGCAGGATGCAGGTGGAGCGGTCATCCCAGTCGGTATAGTCCGACAGCCGCTCGGCCGCCACCACCAGAACGTGTTGGGCGCTTCCCACCCGGACCATGTCCGAAGCCACCGACAGGGCGTACGCGAACCCGGCACAGCCGGCGTTGATGTCGAGCGCGCCGGCGCGCACGGCGCCCAGCCGGTGCGCGATCTGCGGCCCGGAGCCCGGGATCTGGGACGGGTTCGTGCAGGTCGCCAGCAGCACCATGTCGAGCTCGGCGGCGTCGATGCCGGCTGCGGCGAGCGCCTTCTCCGCGGCCATGGATCCCATCGCGACGATGGTCTCGTCGGTGTCGGCGATCCGGCGGGTGGCGATGCCGGTCCGCGAGCGGACCCATTCGTCGGACGTCGCGACCCGCTTGGCCAGGTCGTCGTTGGTCACCAGGCGGGCGGGACGGTAGGTGCCGATCCCCATCAGCCGGGAGCCATTCACCGCGTCGCTCCCACGAGCCCGGCTGCGGTGGAGGAGCCTGCCGCCGGATCGCCGCCGCCATCCGGGTCGTCGCCGCTCGGCGCGTCCGTGTGGTGGGCGATCAGCTCACGGGCCGCGGGCAGGTCGTCAGGTGTTTTCACAGCAAGGATCTGCACGCCGGTGAGCTCCCTTTTGGCTATGCCTGCCAGCGTCCCGGCGGGTGGTAGTTCCACGATGGCGGTCACCCCGAGATCACGCATACGGGCCAGGCACAGGTCCCACCGCACCGGTGCGGCGACCTGATCGGCAAGGTGCTGGACCAGCTCGGGACCGTTGTCGATGACATTACCATCGGCGTTGGACAGCTGGGCCACGACAGGCGTCCGCGGGCGCAGTCCGGGGGCGACCCCGGCGAGCTGGTCGCTGGCGGGTTGCATGAAGTGGGTGTGGAAGGCGCCGGCTACGGAAAGTGGGCGCAGCCGGGCGCGCGGCGGCGGCTCCTCGGCGAGGCGGGCCAGCGCCTCGAGGGAGCCGGCCGCGACGATCTGCCCGGCGCCGTTGCGGTTCGCCGCGGTCAGGTCCAGCCGGCGCAGATGCTCGGTGACCTCGTCCGGATCGCCGCCGACGACCGCTGTCATACCGGTGGGGACGCGCCCCGCGGCCTCGGCCATGGCACGGCCGCGCAATGCGACGAAGACCAGCGCGCTTTCAGCGTCCAGAGCACCGGCCAGGACAGAAGCGGTGATTTCCCCCACACTGTGTCCGGCGACAAGAAGATTCCCCGTCCGGGGAAGGGAAAGTTGTTCGGCGGCAACAAGACCGGTCGCGACGATCAACGGCTGTGCGACGGCGGTGTCGCGGATCGTCTCCGCGGAGCCGTCACGGCCGACGTCCACAAGGTCGATTCCGACGGCCGCCGACCACCATCGCAACCGGGACTCGACACCGCCGATCTCAAGCCAGGGTTTCAGCTGGCCGGGAGTCTGGGCACCTTGACCTGGGGCGAGGATAGCGAGCACCAGACCACCTAACCCTTCCCGCCCACCGGCTGTCGCTGGCGGGCACTCACCGTTGTGCCGTCGGCTCATTGTGGGATCTCTACAAAATGATTCGGTCGTCCCATACCTTTATTGCCCATCGCCAGGCCGGTGGGGAATTCGGTGACAGGGGCGACAAGTGATGGCAACGTGCCCCGTCGGATCAGGCGTCGGTGAGTCCGCGCTGAACGCCGAACCGAACGCCGAACCGAACATGGTCGGTCACGGCAGCGAACAGCCGGCGATCACGGCCGCGGCTGGCCGGTCGATCGGCTGGCCGGCTGGCCGGCTGGCCGGCGGGTCAGCCGATCGCCTGATCGACCGGCCCGCCGGTGGTCACACCGTGGCGAGCCGGCCCAGGATGAGCGCCACGTGCAGGGTGAACCGTTCCCGGTGGTCCGTCGGGTCGAGCCCGCACGCGTCGGCTGCCTTGCGAAGTCGGTAACGGACCGTGTTGGGATGCAGGTACAGGGCGCGGGCCGTGGCCTCCAGCGAGGCACCGAAGTCGAGGTAGGCACCCACCGTCGCCAGCAGTGGTGCCCCCGCTTCCCGCAGCGGCGTGTACACGTCCTCGATCAGGGCGCGGCGGGCCCCGGTGTCGCCGGCGAGCGCTCGTTCCGGCAGGAGCGCCTGCGCGGTCACCGGGCGTGGGGCGGCCGGCCACGCCATGACCACGTCGGCCGCGGCCAGCGCCGCGTGCGCCGAGGAGGCGGCCGTGGCCAGGTCGGCGGCGACCGGGCCGATGACGACCGGCCCGGGCCCGTAGGCCGGCAACAGGGCGTCGACGGCGTCGAGCAGGGCACGTCCGCACCCGACGCCACCGGGCCGGGCCGGCCGCCGCGCGGACCCGGCCACGAAGTCCCCACCGACGATGACGACCAGCCGTTCGTGGTGGACGCCGGTGAGCACCTCCAGACCGGCCCCGCGCCCGAGGCGGTGGACCTGGTCGACGACCACCTCGGGGGAGTGGTCCGGGGTGTCCCCGACGATCACCGCGACGGCCGGCGGATTGCGCCAGCCCAGCGCCGCCGCGCGTGACGGCAGCGCCCGCTCCACCTCGCCGCGCACGACGTGGTCCACGACGAGCGCCTCCAGCCGGGCGTCCCACGCGCCCCGCTCCTCGGCGGCGCGGGCGTAGACGACCGCGCCGGCGAAGGCGATGTCACGGGAGTAGCGCAGCACGTCGGCGAGCAGCCGCTGCTCGTGGTCGGGGCCGGCCAGGGCGGGCACTTCGGCCTCGATCGCCTCGACCGCCACCCGTACCAGTTCGACCAGGCGGCGGAAGGTGACGGCTCGGACGAGGTCACGGGGAGCGACCCGGAACACGTCCCCGGACAGTTCCCGGGCGTGCTGGGGACGCCGGCACCACTCCACGAACGAGGAGATCCCGGCCTGCACCACCAACTGGATGTCGGCCCGGTGCCGGGCCGACATGGGCGTGAACCAGGGCAGGACCTCGTGCATGCGGGCCACCGCGCGGCTGGCGAGCATGCCGCTGGACCGCTCGATCCGCCGGATGACGTCCTCGACTGCCGGGTCGACAGTGGCCGCCGGGTTCGCGGCGGGTGCCGAGTCGACGGCGGGCT
Source organism: Protofrankia symbiont of Coriaria myrtifolia (assembly GCF_900634755.1). NCBI lineage: Bacteria > Bacillati > Actinomycetota > Actinomycetes > Frankiales > Frankiaceae > Protofrankia > Protofrankia symbiont of Coriaria myrtifolia. The sequence continues at coordinate 8,796 of NZ_CAAAFS010000295.1, read as the reverse complement.
GCGGGGCGGCGTCGGCGTCCGGCAGCGGCCGTGTCACCGCCCACCATTGTCGGTCATTGTTTTCTCCATCGATTTTTCCGGGGCTCCGGACGGTGTGGGGACGAAGCTGCCGGCAGGTGTCTAGAGCTGGTTGTTGAATCGGCTGGTCCAGTTGTGGACGTTCGCGACATATGCCCGTGTCTCGGCGAAATCGGGAACTCCGCCGGCATCGCGGACAGCCGCGGGCCCCGCATTATAGGCGGCCAGGATCAGCGAGACACGGTCGCCGGGCAGTTTCTGGACGAGTTGGGCCAGGTGGGCGTCGTAACGCGCGGCGGAGAAGATGGCGTCCGCCGGATCCAGCGGGTCGACCGCGCCGTCGGCATTGCCGTCGACACCGAACTGTTCCCAGGTGCCGGGCAGGAACTGCATCATGCCGCGGGCACCCGCGCGGGACACCGCGTCACGGTTGAACTTGCTCTCCACCCGGGCCTGGGCCGCGAGCTGGGCCGCGGTGAGGACACCGTAGACCGTCGCGGCATTCTGGAAGAGGGGGATCAGGTCGCGCGGAACTTTCGACGCGGATCGGGAAATACCCTCCCCGCAGCCGGTGAGGACCGTGCTCAGGCAGGTCGCGGCCACGAACAGGACCAGCATCTGTGGGGCGCCGCGGGACGGCTGCCGCCGGGAGGCACCGCGTACCCGCCAGGGCTGGTCGGGCCGGCGGTGCCGACAAGGCGGTGTCGCGTCCACCACCCCATTGTGCTGGGTGGTCCAGTCAGCTGGATGGACCCGGTAAGACCAGTTGGTGCCAGCAGTTCGCATGGGATGTCCGCCACCCTGCTCAGTCGGTCAGGTTGGCCCGCAACGAGCGGAGCGCGTCGTCGGGCACGCCGGCGTGCCGGGCCCACCCGGCCGCGCCGCCCCAGGTGTCGTCGAGCGCGGTGAGGAAGCGGCTGATGACCTCCGGCCGGCAGCTCATGCCGTCCGTCCTGGCGCTGCTGCGGGCCCGGTCGTAGGTGGGACGCCTGGCCAGCCGGCGGTCCACCCGGTCGATCCGCTCGTTGCTCGCCACATAGTCGGCGATGACCGCGTCCCGTTCGACCCCGGCGATGTCGAGCACGACGGCGGCCAGCACGCCCGTGCGGTCCTTGCCCGCGGCGCAGTGGAACAGCGCCGGCAGGCGGCCGGGGTCCGCGAGCAGCCGCAGGGCACCGGCGACCGCGTCCGGTGCCCCGCGCAGGTAGTCGAGGTAGTGCTCGACCCGGTCCTGCGAGGCGCGGTCGGCGACGATGAGGGGATACCGCGGGTCGTCGGCCATCACGAACTCGCCGGGGAGGAACGACAGGTTGTGGTAGGCGACAGCCTCGGCCGCCAGCGGGCCGCGGCCCTCCCGGGCGATCTCCGCTTCGGCGCGCAGATCGATGACCGTACGCAGACCATAGTTGTTACGTAACGTAACAACATCGTCCTTGGTCAGCTCCTGGACGGTGTCGCCGCGCAGCAGTTGCCCCGGCCGGGTCGACGCTCCGTCCCTGGTCGGTAGTCCGCCGAGATCCCGGACGTTGTCGGCGCCGACGAGATTGAACCAGCGATCCACGCGATGACCATAACCACTGGAATACCCCCACGAGTGGCGAACGCCTCATCCGCTCGCCCGGCCGGCGCGCGCCGGCAGGCATCGGTCACCGGTCGTTGCCGACCACGCTCGGTGTCTCCGCCGCGCGCGGCCGGGTTTCCCGCTGCCGGGTTTCCAGCGGATGCGGCTCGGCGGGGTGTGGCAGGGCCGGATGCGGCCTCGCCAGCTGGCGCAGTGTCGTGCGCAGCGCCCCGGGATCCCCCCAGGGCGCGAGCGCGAGGACCTGCTGCCGGTCGATCGCCGGCGCGGACACGTACGAGATCAGGGGATGATGGTGGCGGATGTCGCGCTCGTTGTCGTCGAAGAGATCCTCGTGCAGTTTCTCCCCGGGGCCGAGCCCGGTGTAGACCACCTCGACCGGCCGTGGGCCGCGCCCGGCCAGCCGTCTGGCGACGTCGGCGATCCGTACCGGCCGGCCCATGTCGAGGACGAGGACGTCCCCGTTGCCGCCCAGGGCGCCGGCCTGGACGACGAGTTCCACCGCCTCCTCGACGGTCATGAAGTAGCGGGTGACATCCGGATGCGTGACTGTCAGCGGCCCGCCCGCGGCCAGCTGGCTGGCGAACACCCGCAGCACGGAACCCTGGCTGCCCAGGACGTTGCCGAACCGCACGCTGACGAAGACCCCGGTCCGGACGTCCGCGGACACCCCGGCGGTCAGCCGTTCGGTGATCCGCTTGGAATAGCCCAGGACGCTGGTCGGGTTCGCGGCCTTGTCCGTCGAGATGTTGACGAACCGTTCGACGCCCACCGACACGGCGGCGTCCAGGACGGTCATCGTCCCCCACACGTTGGTCTTCACCGACTCACCGGGGAAGCGTTCCAGCAGGGGCAGGTGCTTCAGCGCGGCAGCGTGGAAGACCACCTGCGGCCGGTACCGGGCGAACACGGCGTTGACGGCCTCGACGTCGCGGATGTCGCACAGCACCACCGTCTCGTCGTCGGCGGCCGCCTGGCCGTGGATGGATATCTGGACCGCCCGCAACGCGGACTCGTCCCGGTCCAGCATGACCAGTTCCTGGGGGCGGTAGGGGTACAGCTGCCGGCACAGCTGCGAGCCGATCGAACCGCCGGCCCCGGTCACGAGCACCCGCCGGCCGGTGACGTAGCCGGCCACCGAGGCGACGTCGGTCTGGATCTGACAGCGTCCCAGCAGGTCGGTGATGTCGAGGTCGCGGATGTCGTGGACGCCGACCCGCCCGTCGATGAGGTCCGCGACGCGGGGGAGCACCTTGACGGCGAGGCCGGCGCCCTCGGCAACAGTGGTGATCTCCCGTAGCAGCGCGGCGTCGGCGCTGGGGATGGCCACCAGCAGGGTGCGGGCGCCGGTCTGGCGGGCGACCGCGGCGATGGCCCCGCGCCCACCGCGTACCCGCACGCCGCCGAGCGCCAGGTTCCAGGTGCCCGGATCGTCGTCGAGCAGGGCCACCGGCGTGTAGGGGCTGTCCGGGCTGCCCGACATCGACGCCAGCACCCGGTCGGCGCCCTCACCCGCGCCGAAGACGATGATCGGCTCGCTGCCGGCCCGTTGCCGTCGGCGGCGGCGCTCCCCGGCCAGCCGCCACAGGTAGCGAACGCCGAACATCAGGACGAGCCCGGCCGCGCCCGCCAGCGGGAGGATCTCGGCCGGCATCCGCTCGGAACGGCCGAGGGCGACGTCGACGACGACGGCTCCGACCGTCGTCGACGCGACCGCGCAGACCAGCGCCAGCACCTCGTCGAAGCCACCGAAACGGTAGCGGCCCAGATAGAGGTGTCCAGCCGTGCCGACGAAGTACAGCAGGCAGACCGCGACCGTTGTGATCATCCAGAATTCGCCGTTGGTCAACGGGGACGCGCTGAAGCGGGCGAGGTAGGCGGCGCCGAACCCGGTCACCAGGCAGGCGGCGTCGAGTCCGATCTGCAGTCCGACGTGCCGGCGCAGCCCGCCCCGCAGCAGCCGGCTGCCCGATGTCACCGGTGCGGGCGCCGATTCGCCAACGACCTTCTGTTCATGCATAGCTCCATAGAGTAATAACTACGGATGGTGACTGTACAGATGTACATCGAGTATGTTGGTTGCTCAGAGCGTTGATATGGTTACCGGAGTACATCTCCGGGGGAGGGTTGGTCCGCTGGTGGAACTTCGGGAGTACGTCAGAGCGCTGCGCCGGGGCTGGCCGCTCATCGTGATCTGCGTCCTGCTCGGCGGCCTGTTCGCGGCGGCTGTCTCGTGGCGTCAGACGCCGGCCTACGCCGCTGTGACGACCATGGTCGTCTCGTCGTCGGACACGACCGACAGCGCCGCGGCGGCCTACCAGGGCGGCCTGCTGTCCCAGCAGCGGGTCAAGTCCTACGCCGATCTGGTGGCCAGCGACCGGGTCGCCGCGGCCGTCGTCGACAAGCTGCACCTCGACGAGAGCCCGCAATGGCTGCGCGGCCGCATCCAGGCGCAGACCGTCCCCGAGACCGTCCTGCTGCGTGCCGTGGTCACCGACACCGACCCCCACCGCGCCCAGCTGATCGCCGACACGGTCGGTGAGGTCTTCTCCCAGGCCATCGCGCAGATCGAGAGCCCGTCCCCGGACAAGGCGCCGCTGGTCCGGGTGAGCGTGTGGGAGAAGGCGAAGACGCCGACCAGGCCGATATCGCCGCAGCCCGTGCGGGCTGTTGCGTTCGGCGTGCTGGCCGGCCTGCTCGCCAGCGTCGCCGCGGCGGTGGTCCGGCACCGGTTCGACACCAGGGTCACCACGGCCGCCGACATCACCGCGGCGAGCGGGCTGGCGACCCTGGGCACGATCGCCTTCGACGCGACCGGCGCCCAGTCCCCCCTGATCGTGCCAGAGGGCGGGCACTCGGCGAGCGCCGAGGCGTTCCGGCAGCTGCGGACCAACCTGCGCTTCGTTGACGTGGACGCCCCGCCACGCACCATCCTGGTCTCCAGCTCGATGCCCGACGAGGGCAAGACGACGACGACCTGCCGCCTGGCCGTCACCCTCGCGCAGACCGGCGCCCGGGTGGCGCTGGTCGAGGGCGACCTGCGCAGGCCGTCCTTTGGCGACTGTCTCGGGATAGAGACGGCGGCCGGCCTGACCTCCGTGCTGATCGGCACCGCCGGCCTCGACGACGTGCTGCTGCCCTGGGGCGACGTCGACGGCCGGCTGCACGTGCTGCCCAGCGGACCGCTGCCGCCGAATCCCAGCGAACTGCTCGGATCCCGGGGGATGAGTGACCTGCTCGGCGAGCTGTCCGCCCGTTTCGACTTCGTCCTGATCGACACGCCACCGCTGCTCCCGGTGACCGACGCGGCCGTGCTCGCCGCCCAGACCGACGGCACCGTGCTGATCGTGCGGGCCAGCCGGACCCGGCGCGAGCAGGTGGCCAGGGCCGCGGACGCGCTGCGGCTGGTCGACGCCCGCATCCTGGGCGCCGTTCTCACCATGGTCCCGGTCAAGGGGCCGGACGCCGCCTACGACGGCTATCACGCCTACGGCGGTTATGCCCCGGCCGACCCGCCCCGGGCCTTCGCGGACCATCCGGTGCTCATCCCGGCCGCGGCCCGCTCCGATCGTCCGGGGGGTGGCCGCCCAAGGACCGATCGTCCGCAGGCCGAACTGAGGATCGCGGCACAGCATCAACCGTACGACCATCCCGTCGGCGGCCGCGACAGCGCCACGGCGAACACGCGCGGCGATCGTGACCAGCTTCGAGAGCAGCTTCGAGAGCAGCACCGAGACCAGCACCGTCGGGCCGGTGGCACGACCGCGGTCGCGGCCGGCACCGAGCTGACCACCGAACGCCCGGCGGACCTGGCCGACGACAGCCTGACCGGCAGGCTGACCGACAGTCAGGCAGACGACGCGACGACACCGTTGACGCTCAACGCGCGGCCGGCCGGCTCCCACCGGCGTAAGCGCGGCCAGTGACAGGACGGGCCAGGACGTCGTCCGCCGGGCGAAACCGACTGGACACCCAATGTTGTGGACACGGAGAGCAATAGTGAATATACTCTTCGTATTCATGCGTCAACAAGCTTGTCCGGAATCCGGGCAGGGGGAGCGCTTCCATGAGGTTTCGCACGTTCGCAGTCGCGCTGCTCGTGGGGGGCGGACTGGCACTGGGCACGGCGGTGGAGTCGGCGGCCGCCACACACGCCGGCCCGTCCGTTGACCATCCCGATCATCCTGACCGCCCCGGCCCACTCGGTGCCGCCACGGTCAGCGCGCGATCGGTGTCCGTTGGCGAGTCGGTGCTCTTCGGCGGCGGTGGTTTCGCCCCGGGCGGCACCATCACCATACGGGTCAACAACAACACGGTCGGCACGGCAACAGCCGACGACCAGGGCAGCTTCAGCCTGCGGCCGCCGGCCTTCACTGCACCCGGCGACTACGTCGTCACCGGCACCGGCCCGTCCGCGGCTGATCCCGGCCTCGGACTACCAGAGGGGCTGCCGACGGGGCTGCCAGACGCCGTGGCCGAGTCCGGCGGAACGGCGCTCGACGGGCTGCCGCAGCGCACGGTGACCGCGACCGTGACCGTGACCGACCCGTCCGCCGGTTCTTCCGCCGGCGGGGCTCCATCCGCTGCTGGGAACGGCGGTGACCCGCGGGTCGGGGTGGCCGTCGGCGGCTGGGGCAGCCCCGACGGCGGCGCCGGTGGTGTCGGCGTCGCTTTCGGTGTCGGTGGTGGCGGTGGCGGTGGTGACAGCGGTGGCGACGACACGGAAGAGCCCGCGCCTGGTGGCGGTGGCGTGGGCGTCCCGGTGGTGCTGCCCCCCGTGCCCGGGGGCGATGGCCCGGCGGTCGTCGGCCAGGAGCCGGTCCGCCCGGCCGGCCAGGAGTATCCCAGCACCGGTGGGCTGCCCTTTACCGGCGTGGAGACCGGCGCGATGGCGGCGATCGCCGCGGCGCTTGTCGGCGGCGGTGTGATCCTGCGGGTCGCGGCCCGTCGCCGCCGTCCGGGGGCGACGCCTGACGAGCTCTGAAGCGGGGCGGGGCCGCCCGGCGCACGCGGTGTGCCGGGCGGCCCGACGATCGTGTCCTGTCCGCTCGACTGGCTACGATGGGCCATCGGCGTTTGGCCGGGCACGCCCGGCATCCGCATCGCGCGCCGATGGAACGTCGATGGCGCGTCGTTCGCCGGGCAGGAAGGTCGGAATGAAGTCCGCTGAGATCGCGAGCCGCTGGCTGCGCTATTTTGCCGACCGGGGCCACACGGTCGTCCCGTCGGCATCCCTCATCGCGGACGACCCCACCCTGCTGCTCGTCAACGCCGGGATGGTCCCGTTCAAGCCGTACTTCCTCGGTGAGGTCGCCCCGCCGTACAGCCGCGCCGCCAGCGTCCAGAAATGTGTGCGGACCACCGACATCGAGGAGGTCGGCCGTACCACCCGGCACGGCTCCTTCTTCCAGATGTGCGGGAACTTCTCCTTCGGGGACTACTTCAAGGAGACCGTGATCCCGCTGGCCTGGGAGCTGCTGACCACCCCGGTGGCCGACGGCGGCTACGGCCTGGCCGAGGACCGGCTGTGGGTGACGGTGTACCTCGACGACGACGAGGCGGCCGACATCTGGCACTCCAAGATCGGCGTGCCCACCGACCGCATCCAGCGGCTCGGCATGGAGGACAACTTCTGGTCGATGGGCGTGCCGGGCCCGTGCGGGCCCTGCTCGGAGATCAACTACGACCGCGGGCCGGAGTTCGGCGCCGAAGGCGGCCCCGCCGTCAACGGCGAGCGGTACCTGGAGATCTGGAACCTCGTCTTCATGCAGTACATCCGCGGTGAGGGATCCTCGAAGAAGGACTACCCGATCCTCGGTGACCTGCCCTCGAGGAACATCGACACCGGCCTCGGGCTGGAGCGGCTCGCGACCATCCTGCAGGGCGTCGACAACCTCTACGAGATCGACACCTCACGGGTGATCCTCGACCGGACGTCCGCACTGACCGGCGCCCGCTACGGCGCCGAACACCGCTCGGACGTGTCCCTGCGGGTGGTCGCCGACCACGTGCGCACCTCGGTGATGCTCATCGGTGACGGGGTGCTGCCCGGCAACGAGGGGCGCGGCTACGTGCTGCGCCGGATGATGCGCCGCGCGATCCGCAACATGCGCCTGCTCGGCGCCCATGACGCGACCATGCACGAAATGGTCGAGGCCACCATCGAGGCGATGGGCCCGCAGTATCCGGAGCTTGTCACCGACCGCGTCCGGATCGACTCGGTCGCCACCGCCGAGGAGGCGGCCTTCCTCCAGACGCTACGCACCGGCACGTCCATCTTCGACCTGGCCGCGAGCGAGACGAAGAAGGCCGGCGGCAGCGTCATCCCCGGCGAGCGGGTGTTCCAGCTGCACGACACCTACGGCTTCCCGGTCGACCTCACCCTGGAGATGGCGGCCGAGACGGGTCTGACCGTCGACGAGGAGGGCTTCCGCCGGCTCATGACCGAGCAGCGGCAGCGCGCCAAGGCCGACGCCCGCGCGAAGAAGACCGGCCACGTCGACACCTCGGCGTACCGGGACGTGCTGGCGGCGGCCGGCCCGTCGGCGTTCACCGGATACGACAGCGGCGCCGAGGAGGCGCGCGTACGGGGGCTGCTGGTCGGCGGCGCGGCGGCCCGGGAGGCCGCGCAGGGTGACGACGTCGAGATCGTGCTCGACCGGACGCCGTTCTACGCCGAAGGCGGTGGGCAGCTCGCCGACGCCGGTGTCATCCGGCTCGCCGACGGCACCGAGATCGAGATCCTCGACGTGCAGAAGCCGCTGCCCGAGCTGATCGTCCACCGCGGCCGGGTGCGCACGGGGGAAGTCACCCTCGGCGCGGACGTCCAGGCGGAGATCGACCCGGCCCGGCGGGCGGCGATCTCGCGCTCCCACAGCGCCACCCACCTCACCCACCAGGCCCTGCGGGACGCGCTCGGCCCGACCGCCGCGCAGGCCGGCTCGGAGAACTCCCCCGGCCGGTTCCGCTTCGACTTCTCCGCCGCCGCGGCGGTACCGCCCTCGGTGCTCGCCGACGTGGAGGAGACCATCAACCAGGTGCTGACCGAGGACCTCGACGTCCACGCCGAGGTCATGGACATCGACCAGGCGCGCCGGACCGGCGCGATCGCCATGTTCGGCGAGAAGTACAGCGACCGGGTCCGGGTCGTCTCCATCGGGGACTACTCCCGCGAGCTCTGCGGTGGCACGCACGTCCGC
>NZ_CAAAFS010000294.1:8946-12351 GCF_900634755.1 Protofrankia symbiont of Coriaria myrtifolia | reverse complement strand
GTGGAGGCCCTCGTCGGCCTGGACGCCTACCGCTACCTGGCCCGGGAGGCCGTGCTCGTCTCGCAGATCACCGATGTGCTCAAGGCCCCGCGGGCGGACGTGCCCGAGCGGCTGTCCCAGGTGCTCGGCCGGCTGCGGGAGGCCGAAAAGGAGCTGGAGAAGCTGCGGGCCGCGCAGGTGCTGGCCATCGCGGGCGACCTCGCCCGGGCGGCCGAGGACGTCGGCGGGACCGCGCTGGTCACCCACCGGGCCGCGGACGGCACCTCAGCGGACGACCTGCGCAAGCTCGCCATCGACATCCGTGGTCGGGTGCCGGCGGACCGCCCGGCCGTCGTCGCGGTCGCGGCCGCGGCCAGCGGACGGCCGGTCATCGTGGCGGCCACCAACGGCCCGGCGCGGGAACGCGGGATCCGGGCCGGGGAGCTCGTCCGCGGTGCCGCGAAGATCCTCGGTGGTGGTGGCGGCGGCAAGGACGACCTCGCCCAGGGCGGCGGCAGCAACCCGGACGCCATCGCGGACGCGTTGGTCGGCGTCCGGCAGGCGGTGGTCCAGCGGCAGGCGGTCGTCAACGGCTGACGCACCTGCCGACGGCCGCCCGGCGGGGTCCCTTCCGAGGTATCGCCACCAGCTCCGCAGCGCATTCTGAGCCCGGGCACGGACAGCTCAGGCACAGCTCAGCTCAGGCACAGCCAGTTCTTCGCCCAGGCACAGCCAGTTCTTCTGGTTCGTGTCCACAGTGGAACCCGCAGGAGGCAGACAGACCAGACGGACAGCCGTGATCGGAGCATGTGGTGTCGAACGGACAGCAACGCCGACGAATGGCGACATACGAGGGCCGGCCCGTGGCCAGGCCGGACGAGGACATCGTCGACCAGGGCCTCGGTTTCGACATCGGGACCCTGCTGGGCCGCCGGCAGATGCTGCGGCTGTTCGGCCTCGGCGTCACCGCGGCCGGCCTCGCGGCGTGCGGCAGCGGTTCGTCATCGTCGGCGTCCGCGTCGTCATCGTCGGCGGCGGCCGCCACGTCGGGTGAGATCCCGGACGAGACCGCCGGCCCCTACCCGGGTGACGGCTCCAACGGCCCGAACGTGCTGGACGACAGCGGCATCGTGCGCGGCGACATCCGGTCGAGCTTCGGTGGGGCCAGCGGTACCGCCGAGGGCGTCCCCATGACGATCGAACTGGTCATTCAGGACCTGGCGAAGGGCGGCAGCCCCTTCACGGGCGTGGCCGTCTACGTCTGGCACTGTGATCGCGAGGGCCGGTACTCCCTCTACTCCGAAGGGGTCACCGACCAGAACTACCTGCGCGGCGTCCAGATCGCCGACTCCGCGGGGCGGGTGCGTTTCACCACTATCTTCCCGGCCTGCTACGACGGCCGCTGGCCACACGTCCACTTCGAGGTCTACCCCGACTCCGCCAGTATCACCGACGCCGCGAACGCCATCGCCACCTCGCAGATCGCCCTCCCCGGGGACGTCTGCGCCACGGTCTACGCCCGGCAGGACTACGCGGCCTCAGCCCAGAACATCTCGAAGGTCAGCCTGGACAGCGACAACGTCTTCGGCGACGACGGGGGCGCGCGCCAGCTCGGTGCCGTCACCGGTGACGTCACCAGTGGTTACAGCGTTTCCCTCGTCGCCGGGGTCGACACCACCACCACTCCGACCGGCGGCGGCGTGCCCGGTGGCTCCGGTGGATATGGCAGACCTGGCGGCTTCCCCCCGGGGCAGCGGTCCTGAGGGCCGCGCGGCCCTCAGGCCTGCGCAGTTGGATCAAGAACTGGAAGGTGGGCGTTTTGTCCCTTCTGAGGTGAACGTCACAGCCGGAAACTTGGATCGGCTCTCCTTCGTTCTTCAGAGTGCATCAACTAGTTACTGCATGTGATGGCCCTGCCGGTGGCAGGGCCATCACCGACAGGACCCGGATTGGCGGTCGGATGCGGGCGGACGTCGCCCACGGGCCGGCTTCGACGTGGATACGGCCGTCTTCAGCGACCCTTTCGGAGCCGCTCCATCGCGACAGCCCTGTCCGGTGCTGACCCGACCCCGAGGAGCGTCGCGTGGCCGTCCCACCTGTCCCGTTGTCACCATCAGCATCATCGTTGTCACAGCACAGCCATTCGCCGCCCGGCCCGCCGGAGGAGGCCGGCCGCGGCCGGGCCCGCCGGCGCTCGCTCGTGCCCGGTACCTTCCGGCCCGACCTGCAGGCGTCGCTGGTGGTGTTCCTGGTCGCGATGCCGCTGTCGCTGGGCATCGCGGTCGCCTCGGGCGCGCCGGTCGCCGCCGGTCTCATCTCCGCCGTGGTCGGCGGGATCGTCGCCGGCGCGCTCGGCGGTGCCCCGTTGCAGGTCAGCGGCCCCGCGGCAGGGCTGACGGTCATCGTCGCGGGCCTGGTGTCCAGCTATGGATGGCGGGTCACCTGCGCGGTGACCGTCGCCGCGGGCGTGGTACAGATCCTGTTCGCGGTCAGCCGCGTCGCCCGCGCGGCGGTCGCGGTCTCGCCCGCGATCGTGCACGGCATGCTCGGCGGTATCGGGCTGACCATCGTCTTCGGGCAGTTGCACGTCGTGCTCGGCGGTGAACCGGAAAGCCACGCCCTGGACAACATCGCGACGCTGCCCGGGCAGATCATCGACAACCACAACGCCGCGACGCTGGTCGGTATCGTGACGATGGCGATCATCCTGCTGTGGTCCCGGCTGGCCAAGGTGCTGCCCAGGCAGCTGCGGGCGATTCCCGCGCCGCTGGCCGCGGTCACCGTCGGGACCGCCGTCGCCGCCGCGTTCCATCTCGACCTGCCCCGGGTCGATCTGCCCAGCTCGATCCTCGGCTCGCTGCCGCTGCCGAGATTCCCGGACGGCGCCTGGGGCGGGATCATAGTCGGCGTTCTCACCGTCGCCGTTGTCGCGAGCGTCGAATCCCTGCTGTCGGCGGTCGCGGTGGAGAAGCTCCCCGGCGCGCGCCGTCCCGGGCAGCGCCCGGTCAGCCTCAACCGTGAGCTGTTCGGCCAGGGATCGGCCAACATCCTCTCCGGTCTCGCCGGCGGCCTGCCGGTCACCGGCGTCATCGTCCGTAGTTCCACCAACGTCGCCGCCGGGGCGAGGACGCGGGCATCGGCGATCCTGCACGGTGTGTGGGTGCTGCTGTTCGCCGTGTTCCTCGGCGGGGTGGTCGAGTGGATCCCCCTGGCCGCCCTGGCCGGGCTGCTGGTGGTCGTGGGGATCCGGCTGGTCGACATCTCCCATCTGCACCATGTGCGTCGGCACGGCGAGCTGCCCGTGTACGTCGTCACCCTGGTTGGTGTCGTCGCTCTCGACCTGCTGCAGGGCGTCGCGCTCGGCCTGGTCACCGCGCTCGGCCTGATCCTGCGCCGGGTGCTGTGGTCCAGCATCCACCTCGTCCG
>NZ_CAAAFS010000294.1:0-8895 GCF_900634755.1 Protofrankia symbiont of Coriaria myrtifolia | reverse complement strand
CTCCGGTGAGCTGCGGCAGGTGGAGGTCGAGGGGACCCTGAGTTTCGTCTCCCTGCCCCGGCTGTCCCGGGTCCTCGGCCGGATCCCCCGGGGCGCGCCCGTGCTGATCGAGCTCGTGGTGGATTACCTCGACCACGCGGCATTCGAGCATCTGCACTCCTGGTGCACCGACCACGAGCGGGCCGGGGGGAGCGTGACGGTCGACGAGATCGGTCACGCCTGGTTCCGGCCCGCCCAGGACGCTCCGGCCGGTCGGCGCCGCACCGTCGTCCCGCACCTGCCCCGCTGGTTCGCACCCTGGTCGCAGTGGCAGGAGCTGGCCGCCGCGCACACCGACTCCCAGGAGGCCGACCCGCGGGACGCCGACATCCAGAGCGATCACCAGACCGACGACTCCTCGACGGCCGATCCTCGGCAGTCAATCGGAACAGGTACGACCGGCCGCGGGCCCGCGGCCGGTCACGCGCATCCCGTCAGCACGATGCTCGTCGGCGTGACCGAGTTCCACCGCCGGGCCGCCCCGCTGTTGCGTGGCACCCTCGGCGGGCTCGCCGAGGCGCAGCGCCCCAGCGCGTTGTTCCTGACGTGTGCCGACTCCCGGGTGGTTCCGAACATCATCACCAGCAGCGGCCCCGGTGATCTCTTCACCATCCGTAACGTCGGTAACCTCGTCCCGCCCGGCGCGTCCGAGCGCGGCGCCCACATCGCGCCGGGCAGCGACCTGTCCGTGACGGCCGCGCTGGACTACGCCGTCACCGTCCTGAAGATTCCCTCGATCGTGGTGTGCGGGCATTCCGGGTGCGGCGCGATGCAGGCGCTGCTCTCGGGCGACCTCGACAACGATCCGGACTCCGCGCTGGCGGGGTGGCTGACCCACGCCCGCGGGGCGCTGGCGCGCCTGCCGCTGCCGGGTACGGAGGGGCTGTCCCCGCTGGAGCAGTTGGGCCGGGCGAACGTCGTCCAGCAGTTGGAGCACCTGCGTGCCCATCCCGCCGTCCGGGGGGCGCTGGAGCAGGGCCGGCTGCAGCTTGTCGGCCTCTACTTCGACATCTCCGTCGCGTACACCTGGGTGCTCGACGAGGAGTCGGGCTACTTCGTCGACCCCTCGGAGGTGCTGACCACGGTCGCGCCGCACCGCCGCCGGGCGTCCCGCCGCTGGGACACGCCGGCCTCGACAGCCTCGACAGCCTCGACCGGCCCGACGACCGGCCCGTCCACAGCGCATCCGCCGTCGGCGCCGCACACCAGAGGGCCCGGGAAAACGCCCCTCGACGGCCATCGCGGCCGTCGCCGCCGTGGCACCCCGGCCTGAACGGTGAAATCGAGGTAAAGCACGGTGACATCGAGGTAAGACATACGGCCTTCCGCGGGAAGGCCGCGGTCGGCCGGCGGGCCTTCTTTCGCGGGAAGGCCGCCGGCCGACCGGGCCCTTGTACCGGTTTCGTGCGGGCCGTCGACTCTGACGAACGTCCCGGCCCGTAATCGATACTGGATGGTATGCGTATTGTGGTGTTCGGCAGCGGAGCGATAGGAACGCTGCACGCCTGGGCGCTGTCACGGGCCGGGCATGACGTAAGTGTGCTGGTCCGCCCAGAACAGCTGGCCCACTGGTCCGACGGGATCGGCCTGCGGATTCTCGACGTACGGGGCAGGCGCCGCCGAGAGGTCGTCGAGCGGTTCCGCCCCCATGCTGTCACCGAGTTGCGTCCCACGGACGGCGTCGACCTGGTCGTGCTCGCCGTCCGGCACACCCAGACCCCGGATGTCCTGCCGGAACTGGCGCGCAACCTCGGTTCCGCCACTGTGTTGTTTCTGAACAACAACTGGCGCGGACTTGACCTCATAGACGCCCACCTGGGCAAGGACCAGTACGTGCTGGGCGCGCCACGCGGTGGCGGCGGCATCATCGACAACATCCTCGACGGTGCGCTCGAGGGCGGGATCATGCTCGGGTCGAGCGTGTCCGGGCACGCGCTGTACGGCCCGACGACCGACACCGCCGAGCAGAACCTGGGCCGTCTCGTGGCACTGTTCGCCGAGGCCGGTTTCCGGCCGGAAATCCACCCCAACATGGAACACTGGCTGTGGGTGCATTTCGCGAGCACCGCCGCATGGATATGCGGTGCCGCCCGCGCCCGCGGCTTCGAGCCTTTCACCCGAAGCAACCGGGCGGTTTATGACGCGTTGCACGCCGGCCGCGAGGCCATGCAGATCTGCGCGGTGCGCGGGGCCGACGTGCGTACCGCGCAGGATGCGCGGCCATTCCTGCTGCCGCCGTCCACCGTCACCCCGGCGGTCCGGCTCATGCTCCGTGGTGAGCTGCTCCAGCGTATGTCGGTGAACCACGGCCGGTATGGCCCGGTGGACCTCTACGAAATCTACGATGATCTCGTCCGCACGGGGGAGCGGCTTGACGTCCCCATGCCCTGTCTGCTGTCCTACCGCGCCGACGTGGAACGCATGGTGGAACTCGCACCCAGCCTGTGACCGCGACTTCTCTGCTGTAACCGCTCATCGGGACCGGTTGGCGATGAGGGCGGCAACCGGGGGAATGAGTGCGGCGACGAGCATCATCGCCAGCGCCGCGGGCACCGACACCAGCCGGATCACACCGCCCGCGAGTACGAACAGCGTGACGCAGACGGCCATCATCGCCAGATACCGACGGCGAACCCCTCGTTGCGCCCACTCCGTCCACTCCGTCCGTTCGGCCCACTCCGTCCGTCCAGCCCGCCCCGGTGCGTCACCGGCCGCCTGGCCGGGCACGGGGTGGGCGTGCGTGCGCCGGTCGTAGTCACGCCGCCGTTCGGGATCGCCCAGCACCTCGTACGCCCTGCTGACCCGCTCGAAGGCCTGCTCGCTGCCACCGGCGTCCGGATGGGTGCGCCGCGCCGCCCGCCGGTAGGCGGCCACGATCTGCTCCTGGGAGGCAGCCGGTGGCACCCCGAGGACGTCGTAGAGTGAGACCACAGCCACGAGTCATCCCATACCCCGCCGGCCACATCCAGCCAGCACCCGTTCAGCCCAGCCCGTCCGGTCCCGGAGGTCACATGGATCTGCAGCTCGCCGGGCGGGTCGTTCTCGTCACCGGGGGCTCCGACGGGCTGGGGGCGGCCGTCGCGCGCGCCCTCGTCGCCGAGCGGGCGCGGGTGGCGATCTGCGCCCGTGACGAGGTCCGCCTGAAGCTCACCGCGGACGAGCTGCGCGCCGCCGGCGGGGACGTCCTCGCCGTACCGGCGGACGTCACCGACGTCGATGCGCTGGACCGTTTCGTCACCGCGGCTCACAGCCGGTGGGGCCAGGTGGACGCGATCGTCAACAACGCCGGCCGGTCCGCGGGCGGGGAACTGGCCTCCGTCACCGACCAGCAGTGGCAGGACGACCTGCAGCTGAAGCTGTTCGCGGCGATCCGGCTGTCCCGTCTGGTGCTCGGCCAGCTGCGCGCCTCGGACGCCGCGGCGGTGGTCAACGTGCTCGCGACGGCGGCGAAGGCACCGCCGGCGGCGTCGCTGCCGTCCTCGGTGTCCCGGGCCGCCGGGCTGGCGTTGACCAAGGCGCTCGCCAGCGAATGGGGTCCGCACGGGATCCGGGTCAACGCGGTGTTGGTCGGCCTGGTCGAAAGCGGCCAGTGGGAACGGCGGGCCGCCGCCACCGACACCCCCGTCCGGACGTTGTACGAACGGATGGCGCGCGACGCGCGGATACCGCTGGGCCGTGTCGGCCGGGCCGCGGAGTTCGCCGACGTCGTGACCTTCCTGCTCTCGCCGCGCAGCTCCTACGTGACCGGGACCGCGCTCAACGTCGACGGTGGCCTGTCCCCGGTGGTGTGAGACCCGGCCGTCAGCCCTCCGGCCGTCAGCCGGTGGCGATGAGGACGACGGCGACGACCACCCCGAGAGCGATCACGGTCGTGCGCAGCGCGGTGGCCGGCAGCAGCCGGGCGGCCCGTGCGCCGAGCACCCCACCGGCGCCGGAGGCCAGCAGCAGGACCACGGCGAATCCCCAGGCAACCCGCGCGCTCACCACGAACACGGCGATGCCCACCGCGTTGACGCCGAACGACAGCAGGGTCTTGGACGCGTTCGTGCGCTGGAGGTCGTCCGGCATGAGGATGCCCAGGACGCCGAGCAGCAGCACGCCGAGGCCCGCGCCGAAATAGCAGCCGTAGGCCCCGGCCACGAACACCCCGGCGCGGGTCGGCCAGGTCATAGCTGATTCGCTCCCAGCACCCCGCCGGCGGGCCACCAGGGCGGCCAGCCACGGCTGGACGCCGAACAGCAGGCAGGCCATCAGCACCAGGTAGGGAACGACCATCCGGAAGGAGTCAGCCGGGGCGGCCAGCAGCACGACCGCCCCGCCCAGCCCGCCGAGCAGCGCCGGGCCGGCCAGCGCCCGCAGCTGGGCGGCCTGCCCGGTCAGCTCCCGGCGGTAGCCGAACGCGCCACCGGCGTATCCGGTGACCAGCCCGACCGAGCAGGTGACGTTCGCGGTGAGCGCGGGCATCCCGGTGGCGAGCAGCGCGGGGAAAGCGATCAGGGTCCCGCCGCCGGCCACCGCGTTCACCGCTCCGGCCAGCAGGCCGGCGACCGCGACGCCCACCATGTCCGGGACTCCCATGGCATGCACGCTCTCACGGCGTACCCGCGGCATGTCGTCGTTCTCTTCGGCTAGACAGGGGGGGTGGCTGCTTCCGAGACGTTGAGGATCACAGGCCCGGTGCTGGTCGGCCCCGAGGAGGTCCGGGACGGACTGTGGGCCGTGGACGGCAGGATCACGTTCACGCCTCCCACCGGCGTCCGCGCCGCCGACGCGCGCACGGTGTCGGGCTGGGTGCTGCCCGGCCTGGTGGACGCGCACTGCCATGTGGGGCTGGACGCCCACGGCGCGGTCGACCGGGACACCGCCGAGCGGCAGATCCGCGCCGACCGGGACGCGGGCACGCTGCTGATCCGGGACGCGGGCTCGCCCGCGGACACCCGGTGGGTGGACGACCGTGAGGACCTGCCCCGGCTGGTCCGGGCCGGCCGTCACATCGCCCGGACGAAACGCTACATCCGTAACTACGCCGTGGAGATCGAGCCGGCCGAACTGGCCGCCACCGTCACCGAGCAGGCCCGCCGAGGCGACGGCTGGGTGAAGATCGTCGGTGACTGGATCGACCGGGCCACCGGGGACCTCGCCGCCTGCTGGCCCCGTCAGGCTGCCCAGGCCGCGATCGCGGCGGCCCATGCCGCCGGCGCCCGGGTCACCGCGCACTGCTTCGCCGAGGACTCCCTCACCGACCTGGTCGAGGCCGGGATCGACTGCGTCGAGCACGCGAGCGGGCTGACCGCCGAGACGATTCCCCTCTTCGCCGAGCGTGGCGTCGCCATCGTGCCGACCCTGGTCAACATCGCCACCTTCGAGGGCATCGCCGCCGGGGCGGTGGAGAAGTTCCCCGCCTACAGCGCGCACATGCGGGCGTTGCACGCCCGTCGCTACGACACCGTCCGCCAGGCCCACGAGGCGGGCATCCCGATCTACGTCGGCACGGATGCCGGCGGGTCGCTGCCGCACGGCCTTGTCGCGGACGAGGTCGCCGAACTGGTACGGGCCGGGCTGCCTCCGGTGGCGGCTCTGTCGGCGGCGACCTGGGCCGCGCGCGCCTGGCTTGGTTTCGCCGGGCTGGCCGAAGGGGCACCGGCGGATTTTGTCGTCTGTTCCGAGGATCCGCGGGTGGACGTCCGGGTACTCGCCGAGCCGTTGCTGGTTGTCGTGCGTGGTCGGGTGGTGGCGGGCAGGGGCGCATAACACCGGCGTTCGGGCAGTTGGTGGAAGTACGTTTCCGCGGTCGGGTTCCCGACGTGGGCAAAGCCGTGTTCTCGGGCACAACATCGGGAAGAAGAAGTCCGGCGCGCAACCACGTCGGCCGACCGGGCGGGAAACGCCGGGCCGGCCGCCGGGAAACGGCGAGCCGACCAGATGGGAAAACAAGGAGTTCTCCGATGCTCACACGCCCCCGGTGGACACACGTGGCCCTCCCGTCCAGCGACATCGACGCCTCGATCGACTTCTACACGACGATGACCCCGCTCGTGGTGGTCGCGACCCGTCAGGACGCCGCTGGCCGCAGCGCGTGGCTGTCCAACGATCGGCAGTGGCAGGACCCGTTCGTGCTGGTCCTGGCCGAGTTCAACGCCGAGCGTGGGCACCGGCAGCCGACGATGACCCCGTTCGCGCACATCGGGATCGAGGTTACGCAACGTGCTGAGATAGACGCGATCGCCGATCGGGCGAGGGCCGCGGGCTGTTTGCACTGGGAGCCGCAGGATCTGCCCGACCCGGTCGGCTACGTCTGCGCGGTGACCGACCCGGACGGGAACGTGATCGAGTTCAGCCACAACCAGAAGGTGTTCCAGACCATCCGCGAGCTGTGGGGCCCCGCCGAGCGCGCGCACAGCAACGGTGTCAGATGAGCCGACGGTGTCGATGAACTGACAGCAGTCGAGTTGGCAGCCGGCTGGGCCGGTAGCGTTCAGGACTCGTGGCGAGATCAGGGCACCAGGAGAGGCATTACGGTGGACGGCTGGGCTGGTTGCGCGCCGCGGTACTCGGCGCGGACGACGGGTTGGTGTCGACGGCGAGCCTGATGCTCGGGGTGGCCGCGTCGTCGGCGTCCCGGACGGCCGTGCTGACCGCGGGTCTGGCCGGGCTGGTCGCCGGGGCGGCGTCGATGGCCGCCGGGGAGTTCGTCTCGGTGAGCTCCCAGAAGGACGCCGAACGCGAGGACCTCTCCGTCGAGGCCGCGGAGCTCGCGAGCGATCCCGACGCGGAGCTGGAGGAGCTGACCGATATCTACATCCAGCGCGGGCTGAGCCCCCGGCTCGCCCGGGAGGTGGCTGTGGAGTTCAGCCACACCGACCCGCTTGCCGCGCACGCCCGCGACGAGCTCGGCCAGTCGCCGCAGAGCGCGGCCCGTCCGGTGCAGGCCGCCGCGGCCTCGGCGCTGAGTTTCGCCCTGGGCGCGGCACTCCCGCTGGTGACGTTGCTCGCCGGCTCCGACACGGCCAGAGTCGTGTTACTGATCGTGATTACTGAGGTTGGGCTGGCGCTGCTCGGCGCCATCGGCGCCGCGCTCGGTGGCGCGCGGCGGACGCGGGCGGCGATCCGTGTCGTTCTCGGCGGATCGGCCGCCATGGCCGTGACAGCCGCGGTTGGCGCTCTTGTCGGCACCACCGTCGGCTGAGCCTGTACCTGATGATCATCCGGCGATCACCTGGCGCGGTCGTGCTGATGCGCGACCGGAGCGCTGGCGGCTAGAGTGCTGGCTATGGTGCGATTGACACCGCAGGAACGGTATGCGCAGCAGGAGCGGCGGGAACTCAGCGACCTTCTGTTGGAGCTCGGCCCCGACCAGCCGACGCTGTGCACCGGTTGGACCACCCGCGACCTGGCCGCTCACCTGGTCGCCCGGGACCGCAAGCCGCAGACGTTGCCCGGGCTCGCGATACCGCAACTGCACAAGGTAACCGAGCGCGTCGAACGGGTCACCCGGAAGTCGCACTCCTACGAGGATCTTGTCGCTCTGGTCCGCAAGGGCGCGCCGGTGTGGCATCCAGCCCACGTCTCGCTGGTGGACGAGTTGCTCAACCATGTCGAGTACTTCGTCCATAACGAGGACGTCCGGCGGGCGCAGCCGGACTGGAAGCAGCGGGATCTCGACACCGCCGAGCGGGACAGGCTGTGGAAGGCGTTGAAGGTGGTCGGCAAGATCGGTTTCCGCAAGTCCCCGGTTGGCGTCGTGGCGGAGCGTACCGACGGGGAGGGCCGGCTGGTGCTGCGCTCCGGTGGGCGGCAGGTCGTCCTCGCCGGCGCGGCCCCCGAACTGCTGCTCTACGCCTTCAACCGCCGGGAGCAGGCCGCCGTCGACATCCGCGGCGACGAGGCGGTCATCGCCGACTTCCGGGCCGCCCCCTCCGGGCTGTAGGTCAGCCCCCGTCCGCGTAGAGATCCTCAAGGCCGACGGTCAGCAGACGGTCGGTCGTGTCGTGTAGTTCGGGATCGAAACCGGCGCCGCTGTAGCAGGCGATCACTGTGTCCCGGGTGTCGAATCCTCTGGCGGCCAGCAGGTCGCGGGCCCGGCGCAGCCGCTCGACCTGCCGGATGCCCATGATCTCGCCCTATTTCGCCTCACTCAGGGAAAGGTACAGAGCCGTATCCCGGACGTCGGCCTCCTCCTCGAGGAGATAGCGAGCTTCCCTGAACAGGGGAGTTGCCGGGTTGAGTACCGTCCGCAGCACCCGGTCGTCGAAGTCAGCCAGGCTTTCCGGTGAGTCGTCGTTGACGAACCCGCGGTAGGCCGGCGTGCCGCCGACGACGGCATGGTGACGAACGGCCGGAGCCGGATCGTCGATGTTCCAGAAACGCGCGGCCAGCGGATAGTCGAACGGGCGTACCACCAGCTCGAGACCGGCTCTCCCGCGCAGCGGGGTGTCGCCGGCGAGCATCTTTCCCATCACCGACATGGTCGAGCCGCACAAGCCGACCTGCGTCAGCCCGGTGCTCGCAGCCGCGGTTCGTCGCCGCCCCTGTCCGCTCCGCCCCGGAGGTGCTACGGCGGCAGCCCGTTCTCGCTGGCCCACTTCTCGAATCCGCCGGCTTCGAAAGGCAGGCGGTACTCCCCGGTGAGCGGATCATCGGCGAGCGCGGATACAAGCTTCACCGTGAGCAGCTCAAGTCGAATCGCCTCGCACAACAGCGACAGTGTCGGGCGTAGGGCCACGTTGTGCCTCTCCGCTATGAGCGCGCCCCGTTCTCAATCTTGGTGAGCGCCGAGCGGTCGAGGAACACGGCCGAGGCGAGTTCGGCCTGCGTCAGCCCTGAGCGTTCGCGGGCATCGGCGATGCGCCTACCTAT
>NZ_CAAAFS010000293.1:0-14415 GCF_900634755.1 Protofrankia symbiont of Coriaria myrtifolia | reverse complement strand
TAAGCGCCATTGACCTATGGTGAGGGGATCCGCGGCAGCCACATGTGCGATTCTGGAACATCAAGAAGGATGCTTCCATGACGGCGCGTGATCAGGAAAGCGTGATGCGAGCTCCGCCTCGACGCTTGTCCGGCGCTCATCCGGCCACGCCCGCCGCTGTGCCGCCCTTCGACGCCATGTCGGCAGGCATGACCCCGCCTGCCTGACTGGTCGGCTTCCTGCCTCGACCCGTGCCCCGCGGAACACGCCCCCCGGCAGCCGGAAGGCGTCGCTACCGGAGGGTGGGCTGGGCCGTGGCGTCGAGTTGGTCGAGCAGACGCACGATGTTCTCCGCCGGGACGGGGGTCCAGTCCCAGACGTCCACGCCTACGTTGATCTGCCGGTCGTTGACCTGCCAGGCGTCGTGCACGTGCCCGCACAGCAGCGGCCGGCCGTCGTTCTCGGGGCGGCGGTCGGCATAGCGGTCCTGCTCCGTGTGGTCGCCGTAGTACGGAAAGTGCGCCAGCGTGACGAGATGCTCGCCGACGCGGTGGTCCCGCACGACTCCGCCGGCATGGACGTGGGCGAAACCCGCGTCGATGTAACGCTGGACCTGACCGGTGTGCCGGCGGTGCCCGGACCAGCAGGCATCGTGATTTCCCGCAACGAGGATCTTGCGGCCGTTCAGTTCGGCGACCGGGCCGAGTTTCGTCGGTGTCAGGGAGACATCCCCGAGTACCCACACCGTGTCCTCGGGCGCCACGACGGCATTCCACCGCCGCACCAGGCCGGCGTTCATCGCCTCGACGTCGGGCCAGGGGCGGGAGGCATAAGCCAGAATGTTCGTGTGGCCGAAGTGGAGATCAGCCGTGTACCACGTCGTCACAGCTTTCCTCTCCTGCACTGTTCATGTTGTCGGAATCAGTTCCCTGTTTCTGGAGCCGACGTTTCGCCGAGTGGTCGTCCGTCCGCCGGCCGTAATACTGTGGGCGGACATGCCGCGGGCAGTCGGCGTTGTCGCCGGGCATCGACCGGTCACAGCGAGCAGGCCGATCATAGCGAACGCCGGTCGGCGCGGCCACGGGTCGTCCGGCGGCGGGCCGGGATTTCAGCGGGGAGTTTCACCACTGCCTCCTTCCTCGCTGGCTTCAGGCATCGGTTACGTCGTCGGGGGATTCGGGCCGGACGACGCCGGGGCTGTCGTCGGTGTCCGGGCCGGGTTTCGGGGGGCGTCCGCGGCGCGGCATACGCTCGACGTTCCCGGGCAGCCGTCCGGCCTCCGACAGGGACCGGCGCAGCAGGAACTCGATCTGCGCGTTGGTGCTGCGCAGTTCGGCGGAGGCCCAGCGGGCGAGCGCGTCGTGCACGGCGGGATCCAGCCGCAGCAGGACCTTCTTCCGCTCCGTCACCTGTCTGTCAGTGGTAGAGCGAGCCGGTGTTCACCACCGGCTGCGTGGACTGCTCGCTGCACAGGACGACCAGCAGGTTGCTCACCATGGTCGCCCTGCGTTCGTCGTCCAGCGTCACGACGTCCTGTGCCTCGAGCCGGGCGAGAGCGAGTTCGACCATGCCGACCGCCCCTTCGACGATCCGCTGGCGGGCGGCCACCACGGCACCGGCCTGCTGGCGGCGCAGCATGGCATGGGCGATCTCGGGGGCGTAGGCCAGGCGGGTGATACGCGACTCGACGATCCCCACCCCGGCGGACGCCACCCGCGCGGCGATCTCCTCGGAGAGCCTGCCCGTGATCTCGGCGGCGTTGTCCCGCAACGAGAGGACGGCGTCGCCGTGGTTGTCGTACGGGTAGCTGGTGGCGATGTGCCGCACCGCGGTCTCGGCCTGGATGTCGACGAACTTGACGAAGCTGTCCACCTCGTAGACGGCCCGTGCGGTGTCCCGCACCTGCCAGACCACCACGGCCGCGATCTCGATCGGGTTGCCGTCCGCGTCGTTGACCTTGACTGACGCGGTCTCGTGGTTGCGGATCCTGGTCGAGACCTTGCGGCGTCTCGAAAACGGGTTCACCCAGCGCAGGCCGGTCGTGCGGATCGTCCCGGTGTAGCGGCCGAACAGGGACACCACGCGCGCCTGGCCGGGCGCGACGGCGGTCAGGCCGAACAGCGTCACCAGGCCGCCGAGGACGAGCAGACCGCCGATCACGATCAGCACCACGCCTCCGGCGAGGCCGGGGCCGGTGAACGCCGTCACCAGCAGCACCCCGCCCGCGATGCCGCCGGGTCCGAGCACTAACACCACCGCCAGGCTCAGACCGAGTGCGGCCCAGCCGGACCTCCCGTTCATGGACCGCTCCTGGACCCGCGTCGCGGGTTCCCACGTGACCCCGTCAGTGCTCATGGCCGCTCCCCCTCGTGCGCCGTAGTCGCCGCCGCTGCCATCGACAGGCAGAAAGCTATCATAATGATATCACTTTTTGACGGAGAGATGACCACAAGAGGGCCGAACGAAGAACAGCGAGAGGCGGGGGAGAGTGGCGCCGGCTCAGGGCCAGTCGATGCCGTCGATGAGTTCCGCAGCGCTGACCTGGAGCAGGTCGCTCTGCCCGGTCTCGTCATACTTGCCGTCGACGAGCTGCCAGATCCGCACGGTCCGGTGCAGGGGGTCGGCGACGATCAGCTCGTCCACCCCGTGTGCGGCATAAAAATCGATCTTCGCGTAGGTCTCGTCGTCCGGAGAGACGACCTCGATGGCCACGGCGGCGGTGGGCAGAAACACCCCGCTGGGCCGCCCGCGGTGCAGACCGCCGTCGGGGACCCGGTAGTTGTCGTGGCGGCCGAGATTGAACGGGCCCGTGCCCACCAGCCCGGCGGCGCGCGCGCGAGGGAGCAGCAGAGCGTTCAGCTCGTAGTCGACACGGCCGTGTTCCGCGGATGGTCCTGGTGCCACGTGATATTCCCCGTCCCACACTTCGTCGAAGGTGTCCTGCCCGAGTGCCTGGCGTCGGGCGATGAACTCGTCGAGAACATGCGGGCGTTCGCCGAGGATCACAGTGCGCACGTCGAAATCATCTCCCAGGTCGGGCTGTCCCAGCTCGGGTTGTTTCCCTGCGACCTTGTGTTCCTGATCAATGATAGATCGACGCCACACCACGATCCATCAGGGTCTTCCGGGGCGCCGCATGTGCTACGACATATGCCAACATGCCAGCGCATGTGGCGCCCCGGAGAGGTACGGGATGGATTCCAGTGGTCGGTCAGTGGGCCGTGTTGCCGTTGCCGCGGCGGCGTGCGGCGGGGTTGGTCAGGGACGGCGGCTGGTAGCCGGCGTCCTCCGGGTTGATCGTCGTACCCGGCGGGACGATCTCGTCGATACGGTCCAGCACGTCCGGGGAGAGCGTCACCTTGGCGGCGTCGAGCTGGGACTCGAGCTGTTCGAGGGTCCGCGGGCCGATGATCGCCGAGGTGACGGCGGGATGCTCCAGGACGAAGGCGAGAGCCAGGTGGATCAGGGACAGCCCGGCCTCCTGAGCCAGCAGGGTCAGCTGCTCGACCGCCTCGAGCTTGGCGACGTTCGCCGGCCGGCTCAGGTCGAACCGGCCCGGGACGCGGGTGCTGCGGTGCGACACCGGCGTTTCGACGCCCTTGCGGTAGCGGCCGGACAGCCACCCGCCGGCCAGCGGGCTCCACGGGATCACCGCCAGGCCGTAGCGTTGCGCTACCGGCAGGACCTCCCGCTCGATGCCCCGGGCCAGGATCGAGTAGGGCGGCTGCTCGGACACGACGCGCTCACGCCCGCGGCGCTCGGCGATCCACTGCCCCTCGACGATGTCCGACGGCTCGAAGGTCGACGTCCCGATATAGCGGATCTTTCCCTGGTGGACGAGGTCGCTGAGAGCGCCGAGGGTCTCGTCGAAGTCGGTGCCCGGTTCGGGGCGGTGGACCTGGTAGAGGTCGATCCAGTCGGTCCGCAGCCGGCGCAGGCTGTTCTCGACCTCGAGGGCGATCCACCGCCGGGAGTTGCCGCGGTGGTTGGGCCGGTCACTCATCACCCCGTGGAACTTCGTCGCGAGCACCACCTCGTCGCGGCGGCCACCGGCGAGGGCCCTGCCGACGATCTCCTCGGACTCGCCCTGCGAGTAGACGTCCGCGGTGTCGATGACGTTGATGCCCGCGTCGAGCGCGCGGTGAATGATCGCGATGCTCTCGTCATGGTCGGGATTGCCCCAGGCGCCGAACATCATGGCCCCGAGTGTCAGCGGACTGACCTGGACTCCGGTGCGTCCGAAAGGGCGAAGCGACACGTGCCCCACTCTCCTCGTGAGATCGACTCTCCGTTGCGACACAGCCCCCACCGCATCTGCACCCAACCGATCGGAAGGGACGGTAATTCCTGCTCAGAGGGGTAGCTGGTCCAGGGCGCGGAAGATGCGTTCGGCTGATATCGGGTAGGCGGTGCGCAGGGTCTGGGCGAACAGGCCGACGCGCAGTTCCTCGATCATCCAGCGGATCCGCTGGAGTTCCTCGCCGTGCGGGCCGTCCGGCGGTGTCCGGTCGAGCAGCCGCTGGTGCTCCAGCGTCACCTGCTCGACCTGCAGCATGCGCTGCCGGTCGCGGTCCGGGTCGGACGGGAGCTTCTCCAGCCGCCGTTCGATCGCGGCCAGGTAGCGGGCGATGTCGGGCAGCCGCTGCCAGCCGGTGGCGCTGACGAAACCCGGATAGACCAGCCCCGAGAGCTGGGAGCGGATGTCGTCCAGCGCCGGTGCCAGCGCGGCGAGGCCGGCGTTCGCCCCCGCCCGCCGGGCGGGCTCCCGCGACCGTCCCGGCTGCGGCTGTGGTTGCACGCGTGCCTGCCAGTCGGCCAGCTGCCCGGAGACGGTGTGCGCCGTGGCGAGGATGCGCTCAACCTTCGTCACCACGTCGAACGCGGTCTCGTCCAGGTCGGCCTGGACGATGCCCCGCAGTTTGGCGAACCCGTCGGCGTCCCACCCGGGCCCGCCGCCGGCCGCGATCAGCTTGTCGGCGGCGCAGGCGACGCAGTCGTCGAGCAGCTCGACGACGCCGTGGTACGGATGATGGCTCAGCGTCAGCTTGGCGGTGTTGCTCAGCCGCGCGTTGATCTGTTTGATCGGGGACGGCATGTTCAGCAGCAGCAGGCGCCGCGTGCCCAGCCACATGGCCTGGCGTGCCTCGGCCTCGGTGGCGAACACGCGGATCGCCACGCTGCGCCCCTGGTCCAGCAGCGCGGGGTATGCCCGCGCCGGCCGGCCGGGGCCGGGATGCTGCCGTTCCACGAGCTGCGGGAGCGCGTCGAAGTCCCAGGTTCGCAGGCCGTCGCGCTCGACGCCGTCGGCCACGGCGCAGACCGCCGCGCGCATCGTCGGGGCCAGCTGGTCGACGAGCGCGGCCAGGTCCTTGCCTTCGGCGAGGGTGCGCTGCTCCTCGTCCACCACCCGAAATGTGATCTTGAGATGGTCGGCTACCCGGTCGAGCTGCCAGGACTCCCGCGGCACCGCCACACCGGTGAGACGGTCGAGTTCGCGTTCCAGCACGGCGAGCAGCGGCCCGTCCGCCGGGGTCACCGCCGCCAGCACCCGCGCGGCGTAGTCCGGTGCCGGCACGAAGCTGCGCCGGATCTGCTTGGGCAGCGAGCGGATCAGCGCGGTCACCAGCTCCGCCCGCAGGCCCGGCACCTGCCAGTCGAAACCGTCGGCGCTCACCTGGTTGAGCAGCGGCAGCGGGATGCGCACGGTCACCCCGTCGGCGTCCGTGCCGGGCGCGAACTGGTAGGACAGCGCCAGCGTGAGCTCCCCGTGCCGCCAGGCGTCGGGGTAGTCGCGTTCGTCGACGCCGTCCGCGCCGGCCCTGACGAGCATGGACGCGGAGAACGCCAGCAGGTCCGGCTGGGAGCGGCGGGCCTTCTTCCACCAGCTGTCGAAATGGCGGCCGGAGACGACGTCGGCGGGGAGCCGCTGGTCGTAGAAGTCGAACAGGGTGTCGTCGTCGACGACGATGTCGCGCCGGCGCGCCCGGTGCTCAAGCTCCTCGACGTCGTCGAGCAGCCTGCGGTTGTCGTGGAAGAACGCGTGGTGCGTCTGCCAGTCGCCCTCCACCAGGGCGTGGCGGATGAACAGGTCCCGGCACAGGGCGGGGTCGATCGCGGAGTAGTTCACCCGGCGGGAGGTCACCAGCGGCAGCCCGTACAGGGTCACCTTCTCGAAGGCGACCACGGCGGCCTGTTTCTTCTCCCAGTGCGGTTCGCTGTAGGTGCGTTTCACCAGGTGCGGCGCGAGTGCCTCGGCCCATTCCGGTTCGATGCGCGCGACGGTCCGCGCCCACAGCCGGGACGTCTCGACGAGTTCGGCGGCCACCAGCCAGCGCGGCGGCTTCCGGAACAGCGCGGAGCCCGGGAAGACCGCGAACCGGGAGCCCCGCGCCCCCTGGTACTCCTGCTTGTCGGCGTCCCTGACACCGATGTGGGACAGCAGGCCGGCGAGCAGCGCCAGGTGGATGTTCTGCGGGTCGGCCGGGGTGCTGCCGACGGGTATTCCGAGGCTTTTCACGATCTGGCGCAGCTGGCCGTGGACGTCCTGCCACTCCCGTACCCGCAGGTAGTTCAGGAAGTCGGCCCGGCACAGCCTGCGGAACTGGTTGCCGGACAGCTGCTCCTGCTGTTCCCGCAGGTATTCCCACATGTTGAGGTAGGCGAGGAAGTCGGACTGCCGGTCGGTGAAGCGGCCGTGTTTCTCCGCGGCGGCCTGCTGCGCGTCGACGGGACGCTCCCGCGGATCTTGGATGGACAGCGCGGACGCGATGACCATGACCTCGCGGACGCACCCGTTGTCGCCGGCCGCCAGCACCATGCGGGCCAGCCGGGGGTCGAGGGGAATCTGCGCCAGTTTGCGCCCCAGCGGGGTCAGCCGCATCCGCGCACCGGCCCGGTCCGGCGCCGCCGGCTTTCCCGATTGTTCCGGTGCGCTCGCCGTCTCGACGGCGCCGAGCTCCCGTAGCAGGAGCACACCGTCGGAGATGCTGCGCGAGTCGGGCGGGTCGATGAAGGGAAAGTCCGCCATGTCACCCAGCCCCAGCGCGGTCATCTGCAGGATGACGGAGGCGAGGTTGGTACGCAGGATCTCCGGGTCGGTGAACCGTGGGCGCGCGTCGAAGTCGTCCTCGGAGTACAGCCGGATGCAGATCCCGTCGGCGACCCGCCCGCAGCGCCCCCTGCGCTGGTTCGCGGACGCCTGCGAGATCGCCTCGATCGGCAGCCGCTGCACCTTCGTCCGGTTGCTGTAGCGGGAGACGCGGGCCAGGCCCGGGTCGACGACGTACCTGATGCCCGGGACGGTCAGCGACGTCTCCGCGACGTTGGTGGCGAGCACGATCCGGCGTCCGGAGTGGGGCTGGAACACCCGGTGCTGTTCGGCGGCTGACAGCCGCGCGTACAACGGCACGATCTCGGTGTTCGGCAGCTGCCTCTTCGCCAGGACGTCGGCGGTGTCCCGGATCTCCCGTTCGCCGCTGAGAAAGACCAGGATGTCGCCGGGCCCGGCCGCGCACAGTTCGTCCACGGCGGAGGTGATCGCTTCCGGCAGATCACGCTCGATCATCGCACCCGGGCCGTCGCCGTCGCCGGTGCCGGGGCTGGCGCCGGCGTCGATGCCGGCCGGCACGACCAGCGGCCGGTAGCGGACCTCCACCGGGAAGGTGCGGCCGGTGACCTCGATCACCGGCGCGTCCCCGAAGTGGCGGGCGAAACGCTGCGGGTCGATCGTCGCCGAGGTGATGACGACCTTCAGGTCGGGCCGGCGCGGCAGGAGCTGCCGCAGGTAGCCCAGGATGAAGTCGATGTTGAGGCTGCGTTCGTGGGCCTCGTCGACGATCAGCGTGTCGTACTGGGAGAGCAGCCGGTCGGTCTGGATCTCGGCCAGCAGGATGCCGTCCGTCATCAGTTTGATCAGGCTGTTGTCACCGACCTCGTCGGTGAACCGCACCTTGTAGCCGACGGTCGCGCCCGGCCGGGCGTCCGGGCCGTCGAGCTCCTCGGCGACGCGTTCGGCGACCGCGCGGGCGGCCAGGCGCCGTGGCTGGGTGTGACCGATCAGCCCGCGTACTCCCCGGCCGAGCTCCAGGCAGATCTTCGGCAGCTGCGTTGTCTTGCCGGAGCCGGTCTCACCGGCGAGGATCACCACCTGGTGGTCGCGGATCGCGGCGCGGATGTCGTCCCTGCGCTGGCTGACCGGCAGGTCCGGGGGATAGGTGATCGGCGGCACGGCCGCCAGCCGCCGTTGTACGCGCAGCGTCGCCGCCTCGACGTCGGCGGCGATCTCGGCGGCCACCGCCGCGCGGGCCTGGGGGTTGCGTATCCTGCGCGCGCCGTCGACGCGGCGTTGCAGGCGGCGCTGGTCACGAACCATCAGATCGGGCAGGCGTTCGGCCAGCTCAGCGAGCGGAGGCATCAGAAGACAGCGTCCAACAGAGTACGGAGAGTGGGCAAGGGGGCGCGAGCATCGGCCGGAAGGCCGGCCGTCCGCCGCCCCCCGGCATTCCCGGTGTCATGACCTACTATCCCGCACAGCGGGAGCAGATAAGGCGGGGCGGCCTGGGTAGGACGTCCGGCGATGGACGTATCCGAGACACCCGGGGCGACGGATGTCACTGTCCGCGGCGATCCGTTCGGGCCGCTGCCGGTGGCCAGCGTGGTCCTCGACCGGCTGGGCACGGTGGTCCGGTGGAGCCGGGCCGCCGAGCGGATGGTCGGCCGTGCCGCCGCGGACGTGCTCGGCCGTCCGGCCACCGCGCTGCTGCACCGGTCGGTGGACGGCACGGCGGTACGTGCCGAGGCCGAGCGGTGCCGGGCCGACGGCGGCTGGGGCGGGCGGCTGCCCACCGTGCACGCGGACGGTCACCGCATGAACCTCTACGCGCGGGTCTGTCCGATGTTCGGCCCGGACGACGGCGTGAGCTGGCTCGTGCTCGCCTCCGACGACGCGCAGATGCCCTGGTGGATGGTGGACCAGCTGATGCTGGGCGGCATGCTCGCCCAGTCGCCGATCGGCATGGCCCTGCTGGACGAGGAGCTGCGGTACAGGTGGCTGAACGACGCGCTGGCGCGTTCCGGCGGCGTGTCGCGCAACGCCCGCCTCGGCCGGCGACTGAGTGAGCTGATGCCGGGCCTGCCCACCGAGCAGATCGAGGAACGGATGCGCGAGGTGCTCCGGACCGGAGTGCCAATCATGAATTTCGAGTACCACGGCCGGACGGTCGCCGACCCCCATCGGGAGCACGCCTACTCCACCTCCTTCTTCCGGCTGGACGACTCGGCCGGGCGGGTCATGGGGGTGTGCTACATCGTCGTCGACGTCACCGACCGCTGGCGGGCGCAGCAGCGGCTGGCTCTGCTCAACGACGCCAGCGCGCGGATCGGCAGCAGCCTCGACGTCATGCGTATCACCCAGGACCTGGCGGACGTGGCGGTGCCGCGCCTCGCCGACTTCGTCGTCGTCGATCTGCTGGAGTCGGTCCTGCGGGGTGAGGAACCGGCGCAGCCCGTCACCGGCAGGTCCCGGATCCGGCGGGCGGGGCAACAGTCGGTGCTCCCGGGATGCCCGGAGTCGGTCGCGAGGACCGGGGACGTCGTCCAGCCGTCGTTCCCCGCCGCCCGCTGTCTGACCGACGGCAGGCCCGTGCTGGAACCGGTGCTGGATGCCGCGACGAACCCGTGGATCGTGCTGGACAGGCCCCGGCTGGCGAAGATCCGCCGGTTCGGCTTCCGGTCGCTGATGGTGGTTCCGATCCGGACCCGGGGTGTTGTCATGGGAGTGGCCACGTTCGTCCGGCGGGTGCGTCCGGATCCGTTCGACGAGGACGACCTGCTCATCGCGCAGGAGTTCGCCTCCCGGGCCGCGGTGTGGGTCGACAACGCCCGCCGTTACACCCGGGAACACGCCGCGGCCCTGACCCTGCAGCGCAGCCTGCTGCCGCACAGCCTGCCCGGGCAGACCGCCGTGGAGGTGGCGTCGCACTACCGGCCCGCGGACGAGAGCGCGGGCGTGGGCGGGGACTGGTTCGACGTGATCCCGTTGTCGGGTGCCCGGGTGGGCCTGGTCGTCGGGGATGTCGTGGGCCACGGGCTGCACGCGGCGGCGACCATGGGGCGGTTGCGCACCGCCGTGCACACCCTGGCCGGTCTCGATCTTCCCCCCGACGAGCTGCTGGCGCACCTGGATGATCTGGTCATCCGGCTCGCCGACGAGGAGGAGAGCGCCGCGGGCAACATCAGTACCGCCGTGCTGGGGGCCACCTGCGTCTTCGCGGTGTACGACCCGGTCAGCCGGCGCTGCACGCTGGCGAGGGCCGGCCATCCCCCGCCCGCGGTCGTCAGCCCCGGTGGGACGGTGGACTTCCTCGACCTGCCGGCGGGCCCGCCGCTGGGCCTTGGCGGCCTGCCGTTCGAGTCCGCCGAGCTGGAACTGGCGGAGGGCAGCCTGCTGGCCCTGTATACCGACGGGCTGGTCGAGGGCCGAGGCAACGACGTCGACGCCGGGCTCAGGCGGCTGTGCATGGCGCTGGGCGGCGCGGACCGCCCGCTGGAGGAGATCCGGGACGGGGTGATCAAGGAGCTGCTGCCCGACCGCCCCGAGGACGACGTCGCCTTCCTGCTTGCGCGCACCCACGCCCTGCGGGCGGAACGGGTCGCATCCTGGGACCTGCCCCTGGACCCGGCCGTGGTGGCGCTCGCCCGTGCCCACACGGCCCGGCAGCTGGTCGCCTGGGGGTGCGGCGAGGAGGTGCTCACCACCGAGCTCGTCGTCAGCGAACTGGTCACGAACGCGATCCGCTACGCCACCGAACCGATCCGGCTGCGTCTCATCCGGGACCGCACGCTGATCTGTGAGGTCTCCGACGGCAGCAGCACCTCGCCGCGCCTGCGGCACTCCCGCACCACCGACGAGGGCGGTCGGGGGCTGTTCCTGGTGGCGCAGTTCACCCAGCGGTGGGGCGCCAGGTACACGCCCAGGGGCAAGACCATCTGGGCCGAGCAGCCGCTGCGCTCGTTCGACACGGCTCTGCCGAGCTGGGGCGGCTTCTGGGACGCCCCGGTTTGACGCTCCGTAGGCTGGCCGTGGTCCTGGCTTCCCCCCGGGGCTCTGTCACACGGGCCGTCCGGCGGTTATCGTCCGTTTCCGTGTGCGATTCACCGCAGCTCGTGGGTTCGTCCGACATCGCTGCCGCGCTGGGCGTGACCCGTCAGGCCGTCGACCATCGGCTTCGGACCGATCCGCGTGCGCCCGCCCCGGCCGCGGTGGTGAACCGTACCGCGACCTGGGGTGGTACCCGGGTCTGGTGGCGCTCCGACATCGACCGCTGGCTCGGCGGCGCCGACCCCGACCGGTGGGCGCGGCGTCCCGGGCGGAGGTGACTTGTTTCGCGACCCTGTGGCCTGGCGGCGTGTTCCCGCCCGAGGTGGGGGACGATCCTGATGCGGCGGCCCGGCCTGTGCTGCGGCCGCTCGTCGAACTGGGCTACTGACCCGGCCGGGTCCCGTCAGCCGAGACTCGCCGCGAGCCGCCGGGCCACGGAGACGGTCGGGTCGGGCAGGGGAGCGTAGCCGATCGTCCGGGTGCTCAGCTGCCCCTGGGCGAGGGTGTAGGCGAGGTAGCTGCGCAGGAGTTCGGCGTTGCCGTTCCCCCGCGCGCAGACGATCGTGTACGTGACCGCGGATGCCGGGTAGGCGAGCGGGTCGTCCGGCGTGTAGTCGATCGGGAGCCGCAGGTCCCCGCGGTCGGACTGTCCCGCTGCCGCGCCGGCCGAGCTCAGCGCCGCGGCGACGCTGGTGCCGTTGGCCGTGACATATGTGCCGGACGTGGTCCGCAGCGCCGCCGTCGGCAGCCCCTGCTCAGCGGCGAAGGACAGTTCCACGTAGGTGATGCTGCCCGGGTTGTGTATGACGCTGGCCGTCACCGCGGCCGAGCCTGTGGCGGCAGCGGAACCGCCCGGCCAGGGCAGCTCCTTGCCGATCCCAAGGCGCCAGGACGCTCCCGCCGCCGCGCTGAGGTACCGGGAGAAGACATCGGTCGATCCGGAGGAGTCCTCGCGGTGTACGGGACGCACCGGTAGGGCGGGCAGGGCGCCGCCAGGGTTGTCCGCCGCTATCCGCGGGTCGTTCCAGGTGGTTATCCCGCCCTGGAAGATTCCCGCGGCCGTCGCCGGCGACAGCCGCAGGGAGTACACACCCGGCAGGTTGTAGATGAACACGAGGGCACCGCCGACGGCGGGAATGTGTAAAGCCTGCCCGGTCGGGGCCGATCCGGCTCCGACCGGTGGGGTACAGCGTTTGTTGGCGGCCTGTTGTTCCTGTTCTGTCAGAATGGCGTCGGAACCGGCGAAGTCCACGCTGCCGTCGATGAAGCGTTGAATACCCGCGCCCGATCCGATGGACTCGTACGTCACATGGGCGTCATGGCAGCGGATGGTGAAGTCACTGATCCACCGGGCCTGCAGGTTCTGCTGGAAGGTGGCGCCCGCGCCGGTCAGCTTACCCGCGGCACACTGCGGATCCGGGCTTGTCCCGGCGGCACGGTCCGGTCTCTGCGCCGTACAGGCCGCCAGAGTCAGGCAGAACACGGTGACGAGCAGCCGGACGGCCACCACCCGTGGCACCAGCCGCCCGGGTGTCAGCCGCGGACCGGGCGAGGACCGGCCGTGCGCCACCCGTCGTGGCCGCGTGCACCGCGTTGTGAACACGTCCGCCCCCCGACCTGCATTCTCGTGTATCTGGAACACGCGAATGCGGATGGTCGCAGTGGCCCGGAAACGTGACATCGTGCTCCGTGTGGACGGCCGGCGAATTGGAAGTGAACGCGGACGAAGGGCGGTGGGACACAGGCGGCCGGCGCGGGGCCGGTCGGCGATGTCGTTATTGTTCGCGGCATGCGGCGCACATCATCCCACCGCGTCCGATCCGTTCACCGTACTCATGGGATCCGTACTCACGAGATGCATCCCGACCAGGCCCGCCACGCTCGTCAGCACGCCCATCAGTGGGCTGGTCGGCTTTCGTATCGGATACTGACCGTCCCGCTGCTCACCGCGCTGGCGGCTCTGGGCGCTCTGCTGGTGGGCAACCTGCGACAGACACCGGTCGGCGTGACGTGCCCGGCGGATCAGCTGCTCGTGGTCGCGGCCACCGACATCGCCGACGCCGTCTCCACCCTGGCCGCCCGCTACACAGACGGCCCGGGCCGGGGGTGCACGGCCATCCGGGTCCAGGCACAGGAGCCCGCGGCCGTGGTCGAGGCCCTGGCCGGTGGGTGGGACACCGCACGGTACGGGGACCGTCCGGACGTGTGGATTCCCGACAGCTCGCTGTGGTCACGCCTGTTCGGCAGCAGCGGGTCGGCGACCGTTCGGCCGGACGGCGAAGCCGGTGGTACCGCCGCGCCTACCGGGCCGCCGCTGGCCTACTCGCCGCTGGTCCTCGCG
The DNA here is from genome assembly GCF_900634755.1 of Protofrankia symbiont of Coriaria myrtifolia. Lineage (NCBI taxonomy): Bacteria > Bacillati > Actinomycetota > Actinomycetes > Frankiales > Frankiaceae > Protofrankia > Protofrankia symbiont of Coriaria myrtifolia. The sequence continues at coordinate 997 of NZ_CAAAFS010000293.1, read as the reverse complement.
CTGCCCGCCCCCATGGTCGACGCCCTGCACTGGGCGGAGCACCCACCCACCTGGGCCGACGTGCTGCGCGTGCTGAGCGCGGACCAGGGCTGGAGCGCCCTCGGGCAGCCGAGGTGGGGCCCGGTGCGCGTGGAGATGGCCGACCCGGCCCGGTCCACCTCCGCGCTCCAGGCGCTCATCGCCTGGACGGGCGCCGCCCGCGGCCTCGGCCAGGAGGACTATCTGCCCGCCGCCGCGGTGGACCAGCCATCGGTGGTGAACGTCCTGCGGAAGTTGCGCTCACGGGTCGGCGGGGCGCGGGCGGGCGCCGGGCCGATGTTCGTCATGAGCGAACAGGAGGTCTGGCGGCACAACCAGGGCGGGCCGGCCGTCCCGCTGACCGCCGTCTACCCCGCGGACGGAACACCCGTGTCCGACTATCCGTACCTGCCGCTGTATCCGGCGGGCACCGCGGCGGGGCGGCGTGCGGCCGCCGCGGGTTTCCTGCGTTTCCTGCGTGAGCCGGACTCGCAGACGTGGCTGGTCAGCCAGGCGTTCCGCTCGGGCCTGGGAGCCGAGGGCGCCCCGTTCGTCCCCGCCAACGGGCTGCGGGCGGACGGCGTCAGCGACCTCCTGCCGGCAACGGGCGCCGCCACCCTCAGCCGGCTCACCCAGGTCTGGAACTCCCTGCCGGCACCCGTTCGGTGACCGGATCGCCGGCGCGTGGCCGGCACGTATCGTCGGCGCGTGTCCGGCGGCCGCGGCGGACGTCGGTTACCCGGTCTCGGTCAGGGCGCGGGCGGCGGCGGCGGCCACGGCCGGCGTGAGGTCCGGATGGTCCAGCGGCGGCAGCAGCTCCCCGGCCCGGGCGTGCGCGGCCAGCGCCTCCACCGCGGCCAGGCGGGCCGCCGGGGTGATCCGGCGCTGGGTGGTGATCGCCGCGGTGAGCAGGCCGGGAAGGGCGTGCAGCGGGCGGGGAGCGGTCGTGGCGGCGGCGAGCGGCGGCGGGGTCTCGGGG
>NZ_CAAAFS010000292.1:0-3189 GCF_900634755.1 Protofrankia symbiont of Coriaria myrtifolia | reverse complement strand
GGTCCGCAGCAGCGGGACGCCCGGCGGCGGGGCCATCAGCCCGATCAGGTCGATGATCAGATCGATGCCGTCGGCGAGCTGGTGCAGCGGGGCGGTGCCGTAGGGCACCGGGTCGTAGAAGGTGAGGTCACCGATACCGGCGGCGATCAGCAGGCCGGACAGATCCCCGCCGCGGCCCGGATCCACCAGGACGACCCGGGCCCGGCGCGGGTCGATGGAACGCAGCCGCAGCGCGTTGACGGCCGCGGCGGTGGCGGCGACGGCGAGGCCGTCGTTGACGCTGTCCAACAGCAGATGGGGGACGGTGTCGAGCGCGGCGCGGGCGGCATGCACATGCTGGATGTGGGTGTGGACCAGGATGGTGGCCGCGAAGCCGGGGGCGAGCATGCGCACGGCCGCGGCGAGGTCGTCCGGGCCGTGGGCGGCGATGGGCAGCGGGAAGACGTCGAGACCGGTGGCCCGGTGCAGGTGGACCGCCTGGGACTCCACCGCGGGCAGGGCGGTTTCGGCCCGCAACGGCTCGAAGTCGAGCACGGCGCTGGCGTCGGTCACCAGGGCGACCCTACGTGACCGCCCGGTGTAGCGGTCGGTGTGCAGGGGGTGCTCGGCCAGGTGGGTGATCACGCGGCGGTCCGCGTCGGCGTCCAGCAGCGCGACGTCGTGGCCGGTGGCGGTGACCGCGCAGACCCGCTGGGCGAGCTTGCCGGTGGACGCGGCGAGGAAGACGAGGTCCTCGCTGTGCAGCAGGTCGGTGCCCAGGCGGTGCTGCAGGACGCTGCCCAGCCAGGTCAGGGTGTCCGTGCTGTCGGCGTCCAGGGTGATGTGGTGTATCTCGCCGCTGCCCGCTTCGTCCGCCTGGCAGGTGACGGCCCCCGGCGCGTCGGCGATGATCCCCTGGACCAGGGTCAGCGCCCGGGACGGCACACGGATCTGGATGCTGTACGCCGGATTGGCCCCGGGCAGGCCGGGGGTCAGCATGTTGTGATCATCGTGGTAGGGCGGAGCTCGCCTCGGCCTCGCGTAGCTCTGCCAGCAGTTCCTCACGCCCGGTCAGCATCTCGGTGAGGATCCGCCGCGCGGCCCGCATCAGTTCGGCCACGTCACCGCCGGCCAGCGCGTACACCACCGTCGAGCCGTCCCGGGTCGCGGTCACGATCCCGGATCTGCGCAGCACCGCCAGTTGCTGGGAGAGGTTCGACGGCTCCACCTCGATGGCCGCCAGCAGTTGACGCACCGGAGTCGGCCCGTCCGCCAGCAGCTCGAGCACCCGGATCCGTACCGGATGCCCCAGCATGCGGAAGAACTCTGCTTTCGCCTGGTAGAGCGGAACCTGTACCCCCACCGGACTCCCTTCAAGCCCGTCCACCGCGCCAGCATCCATTGCTGAAATTGAAGAACTTTGCAAGTGTACTGCCGGACGCCTTCACCCGCGCCGGATTCATCGGCCGCGGTGACTATCCGTTCCGGTGCTCGGACATGACGGCACGCAGCCGCTCGGTGTCGGCGTCGTCGAGGGCGAGGTGCCGGCGCGCCGCCTGGATGCTGACCAGTTGGTAGCTGGCCGTGGCCGTGGCCATCGCGTCGCCGTTCAGGCTGAGGATTTCGGCGCTGGCGTGGACGAGCCGGCGAGCGGGCCTGCCCTCGTCCTCGGCGCGGATCCGGGCCACGCAGTCGTAGGTCGTCCCGACGAGCAACGGCAGGATGTAGCGCACCTTCATGGTGGTGGTGAACGCCGTCAGACCGGTCCGCAGCACGATCAGGTTGCCCATGACCTCGTCGCACACCACCCCGGTCAGGCCGCCGTGCACGACCCCCGGGTACGACTCGTGGGCCCGCCCGAAACGGAAGCGGGCCTGTATCCCCTCCGGATGGGTCCGCAGCCGTAGCTGCAGGCCCTGCTCGTTGTGTGGCGAGCAGCCGAAACAGCGGTAGTCCGCCACCGCCGACCAGGGGACCTCGACCGCCTCACCGGGATGCTCGTCGGTCGGAAACTCCCCCGGCGGGCGGGGGATATCGATATCGACGGGTACGTCACCGGCGGTGTCGGCGGTTGGCATCCTGAAATCTCCCGTTCCCGTCACCCTGGTCGCCTTTTCTGGTTGACGCCGGTGAGCAGGTTACCAGGAATCGCGCGGCACTATCGGCCGAACGCGGGCCCGGATGGGCGGTGGGGCGGGCACCGGTGGCGGCCGGCCACGGTTCGCCGGGTTCTTTCACGGAATTGACGGGGAATTCACCCCCGCGTCGTCCGGAAGAGACCAGAGGAGACCGGAAGAGAGCTGCCTGCCGGCACGTCACTGCCCGTGCTCGAAGACGCGAGCATCCTCGTCCGCAAGCCGCGGGGGCGGAGCCGCCCCGCGCAGGCCGTATGGGACGGCTGGTGCCGGATTGTTGTCCGGGTGGCGTCTCGCGGACGCTGCCCGATCACCAGGAGTAGTCTCTACGCGTTCTTGATCCCGTATCTGCTCCCATCGGGCGCGCCGAATTTTCGATCTTCGTCAGCGTCTCCACGGTCGGCCGCGACGGGTCGGCTTCCGCCGCCGGCGAACCCGCTTCTTCGTCGATTGTCGGGTCCTGAATGTGGGCCGCAATACAACATCGATTTCTCTGGTGCGTTTGGTTCCCGCTGGGAGCGAACTGTTGTTGGGTTGGCAGTGCCCGACCTCTCGGCAGCCGGTACAAGTACAGGTAGATCATTAAACGAGAACACCGGAGCGTGGAATAGTCATGGACCGTTGGACCGCCGACGACATTCCCGACCAGAGCGGCCGGACCTTCATCGTGACCGGAGCCAACAGCGGGCTCGGTTACGTGACCACCCGTGAGTTGGCCCGCCGCGGCGCACATGTCATCCTGGCCGTGCGCGACGAGGCCAGGGGCGCCCAGGCGGTGGAGAAACTGCGCGCGGAGCAGCCGGAGGCGCGTCTGGAGGTACGCCGTCTCGACCTTTCGGACCTGGATTCGGTCAGCGCCTTTGCCAAGGGCGTCATCGCGGACGGGACGCGCGTCGACGTACTGGTCAACAACGCGGGGATCATGATGCCGCCGCGGTCACTCACCGCGCAGGGCTTCGAGCTGCAGTTCGGTGTCAACCACCTCGGGCACTTCGCGCTCACCGGGCTGCTCCTGGACACCCTGACGGCCAGCGGGAACGGGCGTGTCGTGACGGTCAGTTCCGCCCTGGTAACT
>NZ_CAAAFS010000291.1:0-7704 GCF_900634755.1 Protofrankia symbiont of Coriaria myrtifolia | reverse complement strand
ATCAACCACACAGCACCAACGACCCGGGCCTTCAGGCCATCGAGGAGTCCCAGCCAGCCGGGAAACCAACAACAAACGATCTACCAGACCTGACCAGTTACCCGCCCTGCACCGATACGGCTCCATCCACTGGGACAACCTCGACGGCGGACGCCGGTACCTGCCGTTCACGTTCTATGCCCAGTCGAAATTCGCCAACATTCTCTTCGGCCTGGAACTGGACCGCCGGCTGCGGGTGGGCAGGGCGTCGGTACGAAGCCTCCTGTCCCATCCGGGTTATGCGGCCACGAACCTGCAGTCCACCGGGCCGACCGGTCTGCTCAATCGGACACTGAAACTCACCAACAGATTCCTCGCCACGGACGCCGAGACCGGAGCGTTGAACCAGTTGTACGCGGCCACCCATCCGGACGCCAAAAGCGGTCGGTTCATCGGCCCCGTGGTACGTGGCGCGGCCAAGGGCTCTCCCACGGTCGTCCAGCCTGTCAAAGGCGCCCTGGACAGTGCCACCGCGGAACGCCTCTGGAGTCTCTCCGAAGAACTCACCGGAGTCCGTTTCCAGCTCGCTTCCGCCACCTGATCCCCAAACGGGACATCGTTAACACCGTTTCCGCACAGAACAGCTTCGCCGGTCGGCCGGAGGCAGCGCGGCAGTAATTTCTCGCGCTGCCTCCGGTCTGGCTTTCCCGGTTCTCGCCGGCCCTGATGGGGATGCCGCGGATCAGAGCCGACGCCGTGGCCTGGCCCGGGACGCTGCCGCCCGGCCCGCCCGGCCTCCCCGGCCCGGCAGGTACCCGCCCGCGGACGACTGGCCGCTCATCTCCGGCCTGCTCGCCGGTACCGCTCGTCCGCGGATGATCGCCGGCCCGCGTCCCGGATGCTCACTCTTCCCTGGTTTGCCCTCTTGCGCCCCGTGCCGGCGTCCAGTACGTTCTTCTCGAATCGAGAAATTCTCTAGATGAGAAAAACCTGTGTGGGATGCCGGGCGTCCGGAGAGGAGCGGTCGATGGGGGTGGTGGAGTCCAGGGGCCCGTCGGTGCGGGCGGAGCGGGAGGTCCCAGCGGCGGAGCGGAGCCAGCTTGCCTCGTACGATCCGCGGGCCTACGACCCGATCGCGGTCACCGTCGACGTGGTCGCTTTTACGATTCGTGACAGGTCGGGTGCCCTGGGGGCCGATGGTCCGCTGGGCCGGCACGCTCTGCACGTCCTGCTGGTGCGTCGCGGGGAGATGCCGTACGCGGGCCGTTGGTCCCTGCCCGGCGGTTTCGTCCGTGCCCACACCGCCGCGGACGGCACCCGGCACGAGGAGGACCTGCCGCAGGCCGCCGTCCGCGAACTGGCGGAGGAGACCGGGCTCGCCGCGTCGGATGCCACCGCCACCGCCACCGTCCCGCACGACCTGGGACGGGTTCACCTCGAGCAGCTCGGCACCTACGGCACGCCCGGGCGTGACCCGCGTATGCGCGTCGTCTCCGTCGCCTACCTGGCCTTCGCGCCGGACCTGCCCGATCCCACCGCGGGTGGGGACGCCCGCGCGGCCGCCTGGGTCCCGGTCGACGCGGCCGCCGTGATCGACCCGCCCGAACTGGCGTTCGACCACACCCGCATCCTCGCCGACGGCCTTGAGCGAGCCCGCGCCAAACTCGAGTACACGCCGTTGGCGACCGCGTTCGCCGGTGAGCGGTTCACCATCACCGAACTGCGAGAGGTCTACGAGGCCGTGTGGGGGCGGCCCCTGCATCCCGGGAACTTCCACCGGAAGGTGCTGTCCGTGCCCGGTTTCGTCGAGGACACCGGCGCCACCACCGCCCACGGCGGTGCCCGGGGTGGACGTCGCGCTCGGCTCTACCGTGCCGGTACCGCCGGCCTGCTGCACCCCGCGCTGCTGCGCCCCACCCGGGAGCGGGACGCATGACAGCGGACTTCACGGGCTCGGTCCGGCCGTCGGGCGCGCCAGGCTCGCTGCCGCCGCCCATCCCGACCACGATCGACGAAGCCGTGCGGCTCATCCTGCGTGCCAGCGGCCCGTCAGCGCTGTTCGGGCGGGGCGGGGAGGCCTCGGGGACGGACTTACGCGCCGCCCGCCGCGCCTACCGGCGGCTGGCCCGCATGGTCCATCCCGACGCGGTCCCGGCCGACCGGCGGCTGGACGCCCAGGCCGCCTTCACCCGGCTGGGCCGCCTGTGGGAGCGGTACCAGCAGGAGATCGCCGGTGGGGCGGCGAGCGGCCGGGCTGTCGTCACCACTGGCAATCATGTCTACACGGTCGGTGGGGTGTATACCCGCGGTGATATCGCCACCCTGAGTGAGGTCACGTACACGGCTGGCGGTGCTGGCGGTACCGGCGGCGGCGATGGCGCGGTGGCCGGCGCGCTGTTGAAGATCCCGCGGTCGGCCACCGACAACGACCTGATGGAACGCGAGGCCGCGGCGCTGCGACAGCTGGCCGGCAGGGGGGAGAAACGGTTCGCCGCCTACGTCCCCCGTCTCGTCGAGACCTTCCGGCACCGCGACAGCGTCGGCGGCGAGTTACGCCGGGTGAACGTCATCGAGCGCGCCCACGGCTTCCGCTCGCTGGCCGAACTGCGTGCCGTGTGCCCGGACGGGCTCGACGCCCGCGACGTCGCGTGGATGTGGCGGCGGCTGCTCGTCGCCCTCGGGTACGCCCACCAGGCCGGGGTCGTGCACGGCGCCGTCGTGCCCGACCATGTGCTCGTCCACCCGGACGACCACGGCCTGGTACTCGTCGACTGGTGCTACTCGGTCATCACCGCCCTGGACGGCCCGGGTGGTGCCAGTGGCCCGGCTGGGCATGTGCCGGCGATGGTGGACCGCTTCGCCGACATGTACCCGCCGGAGGTCGCGGCCCGGCAGCCACCGAGCGCGGCCACCGACATCCACCTGGCGACGAAATGCATGACGTACCTGCTGCGTGACGACGTCCCCCGCCCGATCCTGCGGTTCGCCCGCGGGTGCACCCTGCCCGCCATGTCCCGTCGGCCGCGCGACGCCTGGCGTCTGCTCGGCGAGTTCGACGAACTGCTGGAACGGCTCTACGGCCCGCGCCGCTTCCGGCCGCTGCATGTCCCGGCCGCACCCCACGACACCGACGGGCCTCCCTGAAATCGCCGGTCACAGGCCCAGCAACAGTCTCGAATCCGCACTCGAACACGAACCGGAGGAATCCCATGGGCAGTGGAGCCTGGTCCACCGACGTCTACGCCGCGGCCGCGAGCTACCGGAAGCATAGTGGCCGCAGCGCGTTCCACTACAGCGACAGCGTCCGTCACAGCAGCTCACGCGACAGCTGGAAAGCCCACCCCGGCCTCGACCCGCACGGCGTCGGGACGCGCGAGAGCCGCGACAGCGACGAGCACCCGACCTCGCTGGCCATCGGCGTCCTGTTCGACGTGACCGGCTCGATGGGGAGGGTGCCGCGCACCCTGCAGAGCAAGCTGCCCGACCTGCTCGGCCTGCTCATCCGCAAGGGATACGTCGACGACCCGCAGATTCTCTTCGGCGCGGTCGGCGCCGCCACCTGCGACCGGGTGCCCCTGCAGATCGGCCAGTTCGAGTCCGACAACCGGATGGACGACCATCTCGGCAACATCTTCATCGAAAGCGGTGGCGGCGGGCAGAAAACCGAATCCTACGAACTGGCCCTGTACTTCATGGCCCGCCACACCTCGATCGACTGCTACGACAGGCGTGGCAAGCGCGGCTATCTTTTCCTCATCGGTGACGAGATGCCCTACCGGCGGGTCAAGCGCCGGGAGGTCGCCGCGGTCATCGGCGACGAGCTGTCCGAGGACATTCCGGTCGAGCACATCGTCGCCGAGGCGCAGCGCAGCTACGAGGTGTACTACATCCTCCCGCAGGGAGCCTCGCACGCCGGGGACACCGAGGTGCTCGCCGCCTGGCGCGCCCTGCTGGGACAGAACGTCATCGAACTGGACGACCTCGACGCCGTGTGCGAGACGATCGCGCTCACCATCGGCCTGGCCGAGGACGCCATCGACCTGGACGAGGGCCTGGGACACCTGCGCGAGACCGGCGGCGACGCACCTGTCGACGCCGTCGGCAAGGCGCTCACCGCATACGCGCGGGACCGCGGGACGGTGGTCGTCTCCGACGGCCTGCCGGGCCTCGACGACGACCCGAAGGGGATCACCCGGCTGTAGGGCGCCCACCGCGAGATGGAGGGAGGAACGTCGCCGTGCCGCACCGCCACGTCCCACACCGCCACGTCCCACACCGCCATGTCATCGTCGTCGACCTCGGGTTCGGTGACGCCGGCAAGGGAACGGTCGTCGACCATCTGTGCGCGCGGGCGGCCGCGCGGGGCCGGCCGGTACACGCGGTGATCCGTTTCAACGGCGGTGCCCAGGCCGCCCACAACGTGGTCACCGACGACGGCCGGCACCACACCTTCGCGCAGATCGGCTCGGGGGCGTTCACCGCGGGTACCGCCACCCATCTCTCCCGCCACATGCTCGTCGACCCGCTCGCGCTGGCCGCCGAGGCCGATCATCTCGAGGCGGTCGGGGTGCCCGGCCCGCTCACCCGGCTGACCGTCCACCGGGACGCCCTGCTCACCACCCCTTACCACGTGGCGGCGAACCGGGCCCGCGAGCGGGCGCGGGTGCCGGCCCGGCACGGCTCGTGCGGCATGGGCATCGGCGAGACCGCCGCCTACGCCCTGACCCATCCCGAGGACAGCCCCCGGGCCGGGGACTGCCTCGCCCCCGCCCGGCTACGCCGCATCCTGACAACGTTGCGTGACCGGCTGGCCGACGAGCTGGGCCCGCCGGCCGTGGCCGCGCCCGCGGTCGACGACTGCGTGGCGGCCTTCCACACCTTCGCCGACGCCGTCGAGCTCGTGGACGACGGGTACGTCGGCAGGCTGCTGCGCGCCGGGCCGGTGGTGTTCGAGGGAGCACAGGGTGTGCTCCTCGACGAGTGGCACGGTTTTCATCCCTACACCACCTGGTCGACGACCACCCCCGCGAACGCGGACAAGCTGCTCGCGGACGCGGGGATGGCGGGGGAGGCGCTGCGGCTGGGGGTGGTGCGCGCCTACACCACCCGGCACGGCGCCGGCCCCCTGGTCACCGAGGACGCGGAGCTGGCCGCCGCGCTGCCCGACGTCCACAACGGCACCGGCCCCTGGCAGGGCGCCTTCCGGGTGGGCCACTTCGACGCGGTGGCGCACCGGTACGCCGTCGACGTCGCCGGCGGGGTGGACGCGGTCGCGCTGACCCACCTTGACGTGGCCGCACGCCTCGACGTGGCCGCCCGGCGGCGTCTCGCCATCTGCCGCGCCTACGAGATCGACGGTGTGCCCGTCAGCCGGCTGACGCCGCGGCCGCCCGGCGACCTGGTGGGCCAGGCGAGGCTGACCAGCCGGCTGGCACGGGCGCGGCCCGTCCTCGAGCCCGTCCCGGACGCCGCCGCCTGGCCCGGGCTGGTGGGGGAGGCACTCGGCGCCCCGGTGACCCTGCTCTCCCACGGGCCGCGCAGCCGCGACAAGACCGGTGTCACATCCGGTGTCAGCGGTTTGCCGGCGCCTCTGCCTGCCAGCGCTTGCGCACCTCGTCGGTGATCTCAGCGGGCTGGGCGGCCGGCTGCCCGATGCGGAGATGGTTGCCGAAGGGGTCGCGCAGCCCGCAGTCGATGCCGTAGGGCTGCTCGGTCGGCTCCTGGGTGAACTCGACGCCGCGGGCCCTGAGCTCCTCGTAGGTCCTGCGACAGTCGTCGGTGCGCAGGATGAAACCGAGGCCCATCGCGCCCTTGGTCACCAGCTCGCGGACCTGGGCGGCGGTCTGCTCGCTCATGGCCGGCGGGCCGGGCTTCTCCAGCAGGATCTCACGCTCGGGGTGGCCGGGGACGCTGACCGTCAGCCAGCGCATGAAACCGAGATCCACATCGGAGGTGATCTCCAGGCCGAGCTTGCCGACGTAGAAGTCCACCGCCTGGTCCTGGTCGAGAACGTAGACGGACGAGTGTGTGATGGCGTTGAACATGCCGGCAACGCTACGGAGGTCCGCCCCGGTCCGCTTCTCCGAAACTGCTCGGTCGTTCTCCGAGGCTGCTCGGTCGCAGCCACGCCATTCCGAAACAGGTCGGTACTGGTGGCGGGGCCGGCGCCGCCCTCGTCCGCCGCCGGTACGAGGACGGTGACTCGCCGACGACGGCGTGGAACGTCCGACTGAAGGTGCCGAGGCTGGTGAAGCCGACGTCGAAGCAGATGTCGGTCACGCTGCGGTCGGTCTCCCGCAGCAGCGCCATCGCCCGCTCGACCCGGCGTCGCTGCAGGTAGCGGTGTGGCGTCTCGCCGAAGGCGCCGCGGAAAGCCCGGATGAAATGCGCCGGCGAGACGAACGCGATCCCCGCCAGGGTGGGGATGTCGAGCGGTTTCGCGTAGTCGCGGTCCATGGCGTCCCGGGCCCGCAGCAGCCGACGGTTGTTCTCCTCGACCGCCCGGTTCACCGACCGCCGCCGTTCACCGGCTTCCACCGTTCACGGGTCGCCGCACGTCAGTACTCTACCGCCGTCTGCCAGCCGTCTGCCAGCCGTCTGGCAGCCGGCCACCCGTGGTGATTTATGCGTTACGGACAACTATTACAGAAAAACCATGTCGACGAATACGAGGAGCATGTCAAAAATGAGCGACCGAGCGAAGGAGCGCACAGTGGCCCCGGGGCAGAATTCCGGGATTTCCTGTCGGGACCGAGTACGTGGCTGCCTGCTCGGTGGAGCACTGGGGGACGCCCTCGGGGCCGGCATCGAGTTCCTGTCGTTGGACGAGATCCGGCGCGTCCACGGGCCGGCCGGGGTGCGCGGCCTGACGGCGGCCTACGGCGTACACGCGCCGATCACCGACGACACGCAGATGACGCTGTTCACCGCCGAAGGGCTCATCCGAGCGTCGGTCCGCGGCCGCTCCAAGGGGATCTGCCATTACCCGACGGTGGTGTGGCGGGCATACCAGCGCTGGCTGGCCACCCAGGAGCACCCCGGGCCGCCAGCCGATACGGAAAGTGACGGCTGGCTGACTAGCCAGCCGCTGCTGTACGCGCGGCGCGCCCCCGGCAACGCATGCCTGTCCGGGCTGCGAATGCCACGGATGGGAACGCCCGCGCATCCCGCGAACCCGAACAGCAAGGGATGCGGCGCGGTCATGCGTTCGGCGCCGTTCGGGCTGCTGCCGACCGGGCCGGAAGCCGCGTGGGAACTCGCCGCCGAATGCGCTGTGCTCACCCACGGTCATCCTGCTGGTTACCTTGCGGCGGCGGCGTTCGCCTGGATCATCAATGTGGTGGCCGACGGTCAGACCCTTGTCGAGGCGGTGGAGTCGGCCCTCGGCCGGCTCGCCTCCGAACGGAACGGCGAGAAGGTTGCCGCCGCCCTGCGCGCCGCGCTGACGGCGGCAGCCGACGGCACACCGACTACCCCGGAGCGGGTGGAGTCCCTCGGCGCCGGCTGGGTGGCCGAGGAGGCGCTGGCCATCGCCGTCCACTGCGCCGTGGCGGCGCCGGCGGATCCGTGGACGGCGCTGCTCGCCGCGGTGAACCACTCCGGGGACAGCGACTCCACCGGCGCGATCTGCGGGAACATCGTCGGCACCATGCTCGGCGAGGGCGCCCTGCCCGCGGACCGGCTCGCCGAACTTGAAGGCCACACCCTCGTCCGCCAGATCGCTGA
>NZ_CAAAFS010000290.1:15571-18118 GCF_900634755.1 Protofrankia symbiont of Coriaria myrtifolia | reverse complement strand
CGCCGACGATTTCGTCCTGGAGACGTCCGGCGCCCCCGAGACCTCCGACAGCTGGGGAGAGGCGACACCGGCCTGGTTCGACCGCTACCCGGGCACCTGACCTGGCCGATGACTTCGAGCCGGCATCGACCGGCCAGCTCCGGCCCCCACCGGCTCTGAGCAGGCATGGCCGGACCGGGCTTCGACTCGGCTCTGATCCGTCTTGATACGCCTCTGGCTCTGACCCGAGACCCGATCCGGCCTACGCTGCCTGCTTCTTCCGCAGTCATCCGACTCGTCCGAGCTACTACCAGAGACCGACGACCTCATCCGGACGCGACGATCTCCTCTGGTTGCACGGCGGCGATATGCTCGGCCGGTCAGCACGTCTCACCACCCAGGGCAAGCATGTTCCACTAGATGGGGCAGTAGACGGGACAGCTTGGCCCGGAAGGTGGGACGATCAGGGGGCGGTAGCTCAGTCGGTCAGAGCAGCGGACTCATAATCCGTCGGTCGTGGGTTCGAGTCCCACCCGCCCCACAGTGTCTGCGCAGGTCACGGGCCTGTAGGCGATCTCTATCCGATCGCACTCAGAATCTTGCTAAAAATCTGCTAACGACGCTACTCCGCGGGGGAGGACTTGTGGGAGACGGGCTGGGATGTGCCCGCTGGGAGACGTCGCTGGCCTCGGCAAGGCGGGAGGCGGGGGAGCGGTCTCCGGTGACGTTGGACGAGGTGCGTGCGCATCGCGAGGAGATTCTTGCTGCCGGGCGTCGGTTCGGGGTTCGGAATGTGCGAGTGTTCGGCTCAGTGGCTCGTGGCGAGGCCACAGGGTCCAGTGATCTGGATCTGCTGATCGATGTCGGGCCTGGTCACGGATACTTCGACATGGCGGCTTTCGCGCTCGCGGTGGAGGACCTGCTGGGTGTGTTCACGCAGGTCGCCACCGAGGGTGGGCTGAAGCTACGTATCCGTGACCGGGTGCTCGCCGAAGCTGTGCCGGTCTGAACGGCTGTCTGTGCGGCGGGACGAGGAAGCGGCTGGCGGACATCCTGGACGCGGCGGAGAAGATCGCGGCCCGGGTGCGGCGCGGCCGGGAGCGGTACGACGCCGACGAGGATGTGCAGATCGTGCTCACCCATCTCGTACAGGTGATCGGCGAGGCATCGTTCCGGCTGTCGTCGGAGCTCACCGGCCGGTATCGGCAGGTGCCGTGGCGGCAGATCGTCGGTATGCGTCACCGTGTGGTGCACGACTACTTCGCGGTTGACCTCGACGTTCTGTGGGCGGCCGCGAGCATCGACGTCCCACGCCTGGCAGAACAGGTACAGGGCATCCTCGACGAGTTGACGTCCCACAGGGACGGTATTGCCGGGAGCCATGCGGCGGAAGATCCTGAGCGCTGACCGTGGATCGTCGTCCTACTTCGTCGATGATGAGACCGAATCGGTCACCTGTGGGACACGGAGGCGGCCGAAGTACTGGAATCTCCTGCCATAACAATGTGTATGAATGGGTATGCATCTGACCACTTTGGGGTGAGTCGCGGTCCCGGGGTTCGACCCTCGGTGGTAGCCGTGGACTGGCTGCCTGGCGAGCGGAGTCCCAAACCGCTGGCCAGGCAGAAGAAGACCGAGCCAGACAGAGGCCGCCCGACGTGGACCGCTGGTGTCGGTGGTGAGCAGGACGGGGTAGCCGTGGGGGTGGCGGTCGTAGGCGGCGTCGCGGGCGAGGACGGCGAGGGCGTAGGCGCGCAGCGCCGCCGCGGTCCGGGGGAGGTTCTGTGCGCTCACCGGTTGGCTCCGGCCTGGTGGGCGGCGGCCGGTGTGGTGGTCGCGAGGAATTCCACGGGGCCGACCGCGTAGGCGTCGATGCCCGCTGTGCGGGCGAACTGGTCGGCCGCGGCGGCGCTTTCGAAGACCAGCACGATGCCCGTGACCTGCCGCTGGTGTACCCCGGCGAACCTGACCAGCCCGTACAACGCCTGTTCGTCGTGCACGTGAATCGCCTCCGTGGGTCGGGGAAGGAGAAGGGCTGGTTCCGGGCGGGCCGTGTGTGGCCCGGGAAGGCACCCGCCCGGAACCAGCGAGGTGCGGCGCCGTGCCGGGGGACCGCTGTCAGCCCGGCCGGAACCGCTGCCGAAAGTCCATCGCGTTCGTCTCCCTGTCGGGACGTTCACCGTGGGAGATCCCGGAGGGACACTCGGGGGATACCGGGGGAGGATCGGAAGTCCGCACGCCTGCGCCGTACGAAGACCCGTCAGGTCGTGTCCGCACTTGTACGCTTACGCTGTGAGACGGGCTGCGGTGTCACCGAACGAGCAACTGCGCGCCGCCCGGCTGCGCACCGGTTCTGCCGAAATCCCGGGGGAGCCGCTGTCGCGGCAGGAGCTGGCCGAACGGGTGAACCGGTGGACCTTCCACCGGGATGGCCGTATCACCGAGGTGGACGGGAACTACATCGGCAAGCTGGAACGCGGGGTCATCCGCTGGCCGCAGCGGTGCTACCGGGAGGCGCTGCGGGCGATCCTACGGGTTGAGACCGACCGGGACCTCGGCTTCCACCGC
>NZ_CAAAFS010000290.1:0-15546 GCF_900634755.1 Protofrankia symbiont of Coriaria myrtifolia | reverse complement strand
AGTCCGCGTCGGGCCCGCGGATGCCGGCGTACTCCGATCCGTAGTCGTTAAACTGCCATCCGAACGCCCGAGCGTAGAAGTCGCGAGCTGTCGCGAGGTCGGGCGCGGGAAACTCGACGTAGTCGATGGCATGGTGGTGGTGGGACACAGGAGTCTCCTCGGTCGAGTGGTGGGTCGGCGGCCTCAGGCCGCGGGCTGCGGTGTGATGCGGTCGTGTCGGAGCAGCCGCTGGAGGTTGCTGACGGTGACGCTTCCGCGCCAGTCGAGTGCCTGACCGGCCGACCAGTGCAGAAAGTCGAAGTCCCATCCGCCGTCGTCGAGCCGCGTCCTCTCGACGCGATCCAGGTCGGCCGCGATCTGCACCGACGTGAAGAGGCGGCGGCTACGCGCGCCGGGCTGCGGGGATAGGTCGAGAGGGGTAACCCGCTCATCGTCGAGCCCGCCAGGAACCGGGATGCAGCCCATCTCGTCCGGCAGGGATCGGAGCCGATCGATGACACCGCACGCTCTGTCAGTATCCGGTACGGCATCGAGGAAACGAAGCGCGAATACGACGGTGTAGGTGTGGGGGCGCTCCACGGCCTGGAGCTCTCGCCAGCACCACTCGGTGGCGAGGTCGAGCCACGCGGATCGCGTCTCGGTTCGCCACAAGACACCCGCGAGAGCAAAGGTCAGGAACGTCGGGCCACCCGGGTTGATGAACGGGGCGTGTGGATATCCGGCACCCGTCGCACTCATCTGCGGCAGCGTGCCGTCGGGTGATGCGGCGGACGCCACCCAGTGGGCAGCGGCGTCGATCACCGGGTGTTGGGTGACACCGACCTCGACGAGGGTCTCCAGCGCCAGCAACGTGGCCGCCGGCTCGCTACCGGGTGCCCGGATATCAGGCTCCAACGCGTGCCCGAAG
The DNA here is from genome assembly GCF_900634755.1 of Protofrankia symbiont of Coriaria myrtifolia. Taxonomy (NCBI): domain Bacteria; kingdom Bacillati; phylum Actinomycetota; class Actinomycetes; order Frankiales; family Frankiaceae; genus Protofrankia; species Protofrankia symbiont of Coriaria myrtifolia. The sequence goes on along the minus strand of NZ_CAAAFS010000290.1, from coordinate 14,639 downwards.
CCGCCATCGGCGTTCTGATAGGGCCGGAGAGCCTCAATGACCTGCTCGGCGGTCGTCGTGCCCATCAGGTACTCGAGACGGCGCCGGTCGAGCAGTCGCGCGTTGGCGTAGACGAACTGGATCGCGGAGTGGACGGCGATACTCATGGGCACGACGATGCCCGCCGATCGTCGCGGACTCTTGTACGAATCGGCCGAGCGTGCCCTGGGCGGTCACGCACCGGTGAGGAGATCCGCGACCTCGGCAAGAATGCGGTCTGCGCTCCAGGCGTCGACACCGGCTCGCTCGTCCCGCAGGCTCCGGGGTGTCGTGCCGGTCAGCAGCTTGAGGACGCGCGTCATATGGGCCTGGTCGGTGAACCCCGCATCCACAGCGACCACGGCGAGAGGGTGGTCACTGTGGTCGATCAGAGGCAAGAGCCGGTGCAGGCGACCGACCTGCGCGAGATCCCGGGGCGAAAGCCCCGTCAGTCGGCGCGCGGTACGTCGGGCCTCGCGTTCCGAAACGCCCAGACTGCGTCCCGTGTGCTCGATAACGCCGCCAGACGCATGGAGCAGGCTCTTGACGAGGTTCATCTGCCACGGCGTCGTATCGACCGTGCGCCAGCACGACGGAACCCGGCCGCGCCACACGTCATGGGTGACCTGACGGGCGAGTCGACTCCCGAGTAGGTCACCGAGCGAGAGCACCTGATCCCGAAGCTCGTTCGCCGTCGTTCGGAAGAGCAGAGGGATCGCCCACGGCTGCAGGCGCAGCCCGCGCAGCACGACCGACGGCTCGAGCTCGAGTCGATGTGGAGCCATGGTCGGCCCGACCAGAACGGCGGCCCCGAACTGGTCGACCACCACATCAGCACAGGCATCGGGAAGGACGGTGGCATTCGCACCCTGCGGGACCGATCCGCGACGGTGCCACGAGCAACGGAGCACCTCCGGCATCTCTGTCGCGAGCTCGGCGTACCCGACGTCCTGAACTCTCAACCCAACACCTCCCCCACCCTGCATCGTGCGGCGTGCCCTCTGTCCGAAGCCGCATGCTGGCGCCGATCCTCCCAGACTCGGAGGACAACCGACGGCCGTGTCGAGCGCGTCGCAGGCGAGCTGCGGCTTCGGGTGCGCGGGCGGGCGGAACGGGTGGTCTGTTCGCGGTGCGCGAGCGGAACACCCGGTCCGGCTGCTGCTGACCAGACAAGGAATCGACCTGGACCAGTTGGCCGAGGACCTGCTTGCCAGCCGGACAGCGACCTGATCGCGATGACGGGCAGGAGACGTCTGTGAGTACCGCTGTGACGGCCACCGAGTCTGACGCCGCCGAGCCGCGCGTGTGCTGGTGTTGCGGTGGCACCTATCCCGAGCCCGGACTTGTGCGGCTCGGCAGCCATCCCGAGGTTGGGATCTGCCTGCCCTGTGCGCACTACCTGCATCAGCAGGCCCGGGGTCGGGAGGACGCACGACGCCGCTCGCCCGCCGCCCGGTTACGCGACGGACTGCGCGCCGGCCTGCGCCTTGTCCATGCGGCGGCGTTGGCATGAGAACGCCGCCGTCGGCCGGCCACTGCGGTGGTTGGGCCGACGCCTTCCATAGATCACCGCATCACGGTAGACGGTTGAAGTCTGACCCTCTGGGGTCCCGCGTGGATCCCCGGAGAGTGGCTTTCCATACATCGCCAGGCGCGCGCTCCGGGCTGTCGTAGGCCACGGATCGGCCCACGTCAGTGGCCCGATCCGTGACCGGCTGGATACTGGCGACATCAGGTGCCGGCGAATCAGTGCTCGGACGAAGAAGCTGCGTCAGGAGGGCGGTGGCTCCGGTGAGCCCGGCCAGCACCCAGAGGCTGATGACGAAGGCATCGGCGATCGCGCCGGAGCGGAAGAACACCATGCCGATGACCGCCACCCCGAGCGCCCCGCCGACCTGCTGGGCCGTCGAGAGGACTCCCGCGGCCGATCCCGCGTGCCGCGGGTCGACGCCGGTGAGCACGGTCGACGCGAGCGGCACAAGCACCAGCCCGATGCCGAACCCGATGACCGCCATGCCCGGGGCAAGGTCCCAGGCCGACCCGGCATGCGCCATCTCGGCTAGCAGGACACAGCCCGCCGCCACCAGGAGCGCGCCGAGGGCGAGCACCTGGTGGCCGATCCATCGTGCCACCGGAGTCGCGACGAACAGCGCCACGAAGTAACCGGCCCCCACCGCTGTGAACGCCACTCCCGAGAACAGCGCATCGTAGCCGCGCCCGCGCTGGAGGTAGAGCGCGAGGACGAAGAAGAACGACGGCGGCACCAGCGCGAACGTCAGCCCAGCGATGCAGCCGAACGCGAAGGTCCGCACCCGGAACAGCCCCAGATCCACCAGCGGTGCCCGGCCGAGATCCGAACGACGGCGCTGATGCGCGGCGAAGCAGACGCCCAGGACCGGTGCGCCTGCGAGGCTCAGCCAGGTCCACATCGGCCAGCCGTGTTCACGTCCCTCGACGAGAGGCAGGACGAGCGCGGTGACCGCGCCCGCGCCCAGCGCCGTCCCGACCAGGTCGAGCCGTGTCGCGGCCCCGCTCGACTCCGGCACCAGCCGGCTGACCATCGGCAGCGTTGCGAGGCCGACCAGGACGTTGATCAGAAAGATCATCCGCCAGCCGAGACCAGCAACGTCGGCCTGAATCAGCGCACCACCGACGAGTTGGCCGAGCACACCGGCGATGCCCATCGCGAACCCATACGCCGCGAAGGCGGTGCCCCGCCGGGAATCGGTGTATGTGGTGCCGAGGATGGCAAGCACCTGTGGGGTGAGCAGCGCGCCGGCCGCGCCCTGCAGCACCCGGGTAGCGATGAGGAAGCCGGCCGTGGGGGCGAGGCCGCACCCCGCGGACGTGAGTGTGAACAAGGCAAGGCCGAGCGCGAACATCCGGCGGCGTCCATAGATGTCGCCGAGTCGGCCACCCGTGATCATTCCGGCCGCGAACGTCAGCCCGTATCCCGCGGCCACCAGGGACACCGCCGCTGGACTGGCGTGTAGGTCGGTCTGGATCGACGGCAGGGCGACGTTGACGATGAAGAAATCGAGGAAGGTGACGAACGTGCCGGCGAGCACCACGAGCAAGGGCGCCCAGCCGATCGTCTCTGGCCGGGTCTGGACCAGCCGGGCGTCGGCGAGAGTGGTCATCGTTTGCTCTCCTGATCGGGAAGGCCAGGAAGGTCAGCCGGGCACACGGTCGAGGAAGCCGAGCACCCGCTCGATGCGTCCGTCGGCATCGGTGACTACGACGTCGAAGCCGACCACGACCGGCTCGGCGCCCTCGGGCCCCAGGCCCCAGGTGAACCGCGCGACGTTGTGGTGGGTGTCAATCGGGCCGACCGGCGAGAAGACGAAGCCAGGGAACTGGCTCTGGATGGCGGCGATGGTCGCGGCCAACGCGTCCCGGCCCTGGACCTGCGTCAGCGGGTCGACGTAGCTGGGGTCGGCGCTCCAAAAGCGGTCGATCAGAGCCCGTCGGGCGTCGGCGTCGGTCTCGTTCCAGCACGCCAGGTAATGGTCAAGGAGATCAGACACGGCGAACTTCCTTTCGCCAGCGGAGTTTTGTCGGTCGACGACGACGATCCTGCCTGCGACAAAAGGGCCGGTCGATTCCCTCGAAGGTAATGCGTTCTCGTTACCTGGGAGGTAATCGCGGGCCCTCGAGGCGGGAGATACGGTCGCTGGTATGAGCGTCACCGCGCTACCCACTCGCCCGGTCGGTCAGCTGCTGCGCGACTGGCGCGAACGGCGCAGGCTAAGCCAACTCGAGCTGTCCAACCAGGCCGAGATATCGACGCGCCACCTCAGCTTCGTAGAGACGGGACGGTCCCGCCCGACGCCGGAGATGATCATCAGGCTCAGCGAGCACCTCAACGTTCCGCTGCGGGAACGCAACCTGTTGCTCCTGGCAGGCGGCTACGCACCCGCGTACCCGCAGCACGGGCTTGATGAGCCGGAACTCGCGAGCGTGCGGACGGCGCTGCGCCTCGTGCTATCCGGGCACGAGCCGTGCCCGGCTCTGATGATCAACCGGTGGTGGGAGTTGCTGGACGCGAACGCCGCGGTCGGCGTCATCACTGCCGGATGCGCTCCGCGTCTCCTCGAACCGCCGGTGAACGTGCTGCGGTTGAGTCTGCATCCGGACGGGATGGCGCCGCGGATCGCGAACCTCGCGCAATGGCGCGCGCACCTGCTAGGTCAGGTGCGTCGGCGAGCCGGTGAGACAGGGGACGAACGGCTAGGGGAACTACACGACGAGCTCGCCGACTACCCTGGCGGGACCGACTCGACGTTGCCGCCCAGCAACGTGGTGCTGCCGCTACGGCTCCGTCACGAGACCGGCGAGCTGTCGTTCTTCTCAATCGCGGCGAAGGTCGAGACCGCCGGCGACGTCACGGTCGACGAGCTCACGATCGAGTCCTTCTATCCCGCCGATCTTGAGACCACCCGCCGCTTGCGAGCGCTCGTGTGAGGAGCGGGCAGCCGAGCAAGTCCCAGCCCGACCACGATCCCCACGATCACGGTGGCCAGGCGGACTAGAGCCTCCAGAACCGCCAGGGTGACGGAACGCACGTTCGATTCCGTAGACGATGTTCCGGTCGGCGCGGTCACTGGACATTACCCCTGGCCAGAGCTCGAGTGGCGACTGGGCGGACGGTTATTTCGGGGCCTGCAACCAAGATCGAACGGTTCGGATGCTGGTACACAGGGTCCACCTAACTTTCGATCATGCCTTTGATCTGGGCGAATGCGGTTCGCGATCTATCGCTTTCAGCATCAACGCCGCGGAACGGTGCTGGTCGGGACCGCGACAGCTGGTTCGAGCCCCGTCTGGACGACCACGTCGCGGCCATGCGAACCGCCTCCGCCTCGCCGAGGTACTGGGCAAGCGGTGGCCCACGTCCAGACGCCGTCCACCGTTGTCGTGGCCCCGGCCACCGCGGTCTCACGTGAGCCGGCAGGACAATGCATATGGCCCTGACCGCTTCGCGTCCGTGGCTTCGCTCGTGGATGTCCTCGATTCGGCGGAGATCATGTCTGATACGTTCCGCGCACGGCTGTTCGGCAACCTCGACGAGTTGACAACCACCTCGCGACTGGTGGTGGACCGCCCGGCCGGCAGCAGGCACCCGCGGGTGCCGCAGGCCGTGTATCCCGTCGACTATGGCTACCTGGAGGGCACCGTGGCCGCGGACGGCGCCGGTGTGGACGTCTTCCGCGGCAGTGCCGTCGGCGCTGGCGTGGTGGGATTCTTTGTGACGGCGAATCCGGGCAAGCGCGACGTCGAGGTCAAGGTCCTGATCGACTGCACCGCCGACGAGATCGAGCGTGTGCGGCGACTACTCGACGACCTCCTGGGGATCGGCGGCCTGCTCGTGCGGCGGAACCTGGAGACCGCCACTGGCTCAGACGGCCCGACGGCTGGCGAAAAACTGGGTGCGCAGACGTGGCAGCAGCGGGGACGATAAGAGGCCTGGCACATGACGGGATGCCTTGAGGAGGATCGCTGAGCCGTGCCCGGTCGCGATCTTTCTCGACGGTTCTACGAGCGGGCGGTTCGGCCGCTGATCGCGGACGTGCCTCACGCTGCCGCGTTGCTCGGTGAGGGGTCCGAGGTACTCGGGTTCGACGACGAGGTCTCCACGGACCACGATTTCGGCCCCCGCGTGCAACTGTTCGTCCCTCCAGATCTCGACACCACGCCGATCGGCGTCGCCCTGGAGAGGCTGCCAGCTCGGTTCGACGATTTCCCGGTCGTCTACCCCGACAGCGACCGACACGACGGCCGACCACAGCACCAGGTGGAGGTGACCACCGCGCAGGCGTTCTTTCTCGACCGGCTCGGCGTCGACCCCGCCTGCGGGATGGATCTGGCGGACTGGCTGCTGGCCCCGACCCAGATCATGGCCAGCCTCACGGGCGGCGTGGTCCTGCACGACCCGCTCGATCTACTCACCGCGCGGCGTCGGGCACTGACCTGGTACCCCGACGACGTCTGGCGCTATGTCCTGGCGGCCGGCTGGCTGCGGGTCAGTCAGGAAGAACCGTTCGTCGGCCGCACCGGCGGCCGCGGGGACGACCTCGGCTCGCGCATGCTCGCCGCCCGCGTGGCCCGCGACCTTGTCCGGATCGGCTTTCTCCTCGAACGCCGCTGGGCCCCGTACAGCAAGTGGCTGATGACCGCGTTCGCGCAGCTGACCCTCGCCGACCAGGTCGGTCGGCACCTGCACCGCACGCTCAGCGCGACGCGGTGGCGGGAACGTGAAGCAGCGCTGTGCGCCGCAGCCCGTCACCTTGCCGACGTCACGAACCGGCTTGGTCTGGCTGAGCCTGTCGACCCCGCGCCGCGCCGCTTTCATGCCCGGGACATCCAGGTACTCGGCGCGCAACGCCTCACCCGTGCGCTGACCGATGCGATCAGCGATCCGCAGCTGCGAGCCCTCCTCACCGGGCTCGGACACCGACCCGACGGCCCGCTCGGCCATCTCCCCGGCGCGATCGACCAGGCCATCGACAGCGTCGAGATCCTCACCCAACCGAACCGCCGCCGCGACTATGCCCCCACGCTTGGACTCGGGGCATGAATCTCGCGGCAAGCTGTCCGCGGAGTGGATCGAGCAACTCGGCGGCGCCGGCGACTGGGACGCATGAGCAGATGCACCTCGTGCGTCGGACTGCTTTGCGACGCTGCGGGTCGCAGCTGGGTGGTGGTTCGCACGGCACGCAGGACGCCGGCGGGCGTCGCGCGTGAGGCGGTGCAGTCGTGCGGTTGTGGCTGTCTCTGGCGATAATGGCGATGTGACCGTCGACCTTCGTGACAGCCGGATCGCCGAGGTGTGCCGGCGCTACGGCGTCGCCGAGTTGTCCGTCTTCGGCTCGGTGGCTCGCGGCGACGACACCGACGAATCGGACGTCGACCTGCTGTACGTGCTGGCGCCCAACTCGATGCTTGGCTTCGAGATCGTCGACCTCCGAGATGATCTCGAAAAAATCGTGGGACGTCCCGTCGACCTGGTGCCCAAGTCCCGGTTGAAGTGGGTCATCCGTGACCGGGTGCTCGCGGAGGCTCGGGTCCTCTATGCGGCGTGATGAGCTCTACCTCGTCGACATGATCGAAGCCGCGGTCGCCGCGACGGCGTTCGTCCAGGATGTCGACGAGGCCGCGTTCCTGGAAAGCGATCTGATCCAGAGTGCCGTCCTCCAGAAACTCCTGGTGATCGGCGAGGCGGCCGGACGAGTATCCCCCGAGGTCCGCGAGCGCTGGCCCGACCTGCCGTGGCGGCCTGTCACAGGATTCCGCAACATCGCCGTTCACGCATACTTCGAGGTCGACTGGTCAATCGTGTGGCGAATCGCCACGACCGCGCTGCGGGAACTCCAGGAGCAACTGCTGACGCTCCTCAAAGCCGAGTTCCCACTCATCGCCAGCCAACTCGACCAGCCGCACTGACCGCGCGCTTGCCTTCGCGTTCCATGTCCGGCCACAGGTGACGATGGACCTGCGACGGAAACGTCTCCGAGCCTCGGCCGGTCTGTGGATGTGGCTGTCGGCAGACGGGCTGAGGTGCCCGGAACCGCCAGGTATACGGAACACTTGTTCGCCTCGGTGGACGATGTTGCGGTCGGTGCAGTCGGTGCGGTCACGGAGCATCGTCCCTGGCCAGGGCCCGGGTGGCGACCGGGTGGATGGCGATTTCAGGGCCTGCAACCAAGATCAATCGGTTCGGATGCTGGTACACAGGGTCCACCCCCCGTGACCTGCGCGAACAGGCCGCGGAGGTTGCTACGGAGATCGGTAACTGGCCCCGGTGGTGACGTGGTGGTGACGTTGCAACGGCAACCAGATGTCATCTCGTAGATGGCGACCACGGACAGTGGTTTCCAGTCGTCGGCCGTTGAAGAGGGCCGTGGTGGACGGCGGGTGGTACCGATAGTGCGAAGAGGCGCCGGACGGTGAGCCGGTATGCCTACGACCCTGGTCGCCGTGCGGTCGTTGTCTCCTGGGCCACCGGAAGCGGAGATCTGGCGGCAACCGTGGCCACCCTCTCCCCGGCAACCCCCGACCGCGACGCTCTGCGGCTGGTCGAACAGTTGACCTTTCTCACCGCCGCGGTGTGGCGTACCTACACCCACCCCGCAAGCGCCGCTCCGGATCTCACCGCCGGCAGCGAAGGTTGGCGATGTGACAACGACCGGCAGGCGTTCACCGGCGTGCTCACCGCAATCCTGACTCCCGAGCTCGCGCGCATCACAGATGCACCGGCGTCCCGGACGGCCGTGCGGCCGCATTTTCCCGCCACCACAGCGGCCCAGCGCAGCGCCGATACTGCCCGTGCACCCGCTCCGCGACCACCCCACACCCCGGACACACCACACCCGACGCCCGGACACGTAACCGCAGCCGATTATCGGCCCGGTCCACCCCGTCGACGAGCACACCCGACAGATGCGGAAGAAGAACCCCAAGGTCAAAGAGGCACCCGGCACATGATCACAGCAGACTGATCGTGCTCAGCGAGCACCCCGAGGGCCACTCCGATCGCAAGATCAGGAACAGATCCAGTTTTCACCCGATGCCGACAGCTGCCGAGGTGGGCACGGTTGACCGGGCTCGGACCCGTCTAGGCCCCCTGCGAGCGCGTGGATGTGGGAGGAGTCGACCAGCGCCCGGTGCAGGTCGAGCAGGCCGGCGGCGGTGCACTCGTCCAGCAGGTTCTCGTGCAGGCGCTGCCAGACGCCGGCGGCGTGCCAGTCGCGCAAGCGCCGCCAGCACGTCACCCCGAACAACGTCCTCGGCAATTCCCGCCAGGGCACGTCGTTGCGCAGCACCCACACGATCCCCTCCAGGGCCGCCCGGTCGTCGACCGGCAGTCAACCGGGGTAGCGGAGCCGCCGTTCCCGGGCCGGGATCAGCGGCTCCAGCCGCTTCCACAGTTCCTCGCTCACCGTCTCCTCGTCACGCATGACCGAGGTCTACCGGCGGAACCCGCCCGCTCCTGGTACGACACACCGCAGTTGATCAGACTTTGTGAAACGAGTTGTTAGTCGCTGGCCGGGTCGATGTCCTGATACCAGGGCGACCGGTAGGAACGCCAGTTCCGGTCAGCGGCGAAGGAAGGGGGTGGGACACCGCCGGCATCCTGGGGAGCGTCGCCGGTGGTGTTCTCGCCCTCGTTGCCGGCCGGACTCGTCGGTTGTTCCTGGGCATTCGCCTGTTGCGGTCCGGTAGCGGTCGGAGCCGTGTCGGTGGCGCTGCCGACTTTTCCGCCCCAGCAGGACCGCGATGCATTCCATGGAGCCGTGCCCTGCTGGGCGTACAGGATCCGGGCGCGTTTCCATTGCTCGGCAACGCTGGCGTTCTGTGGCAGCCCGGTTCCACCGGTCGCCTGCCACGTGCTGGGAAGAAACTGGAACAGTCCGCCGGCGCCTATCGAGTTGACGACAGTCGGGTTGCCTCCGGACTCGCATTGAACAATTGCCGACAATATCTGGTCCTCGGGCGGTGCCGCGCTGGCGGGCCCCGAGAGTCCGATGCCGGCGCCGCCGATGGCGGCGGCGAGCGTCGGAATGGCGACTAGCGCGCGGGTATAACTTGTGGTCTGCCTGGTTTTGCGATGCCGGGCACGCGCATGGGACATCTTGATGCCCTTTCCCTACGCCTGCGAGGTAAGCTGTCGGGTTCGGGCTGGGAAATGCCCGGCCGCATCCTGCGGCTTCACCCCAAGGGTGCTGTGCAGCGCCCGGGAAGTGGTTCCCCCGCTCCTGCCGTTGGTTTGACGGTCATCGGACGGGGCAGGACTCGGCGTGTTTCGCCCGATGCGCGCCCTCCTTGCGAAGGCACGGCAGAACCCTAGCCGCGAAGGGCAGCCGGCCGGCAAGGCGCGGTGAAAAAGCGCACAACCGAACGTCGACACTTGATTTCGACCTCGATTGCCGGTAGCGTGTGCATGCGCGCGCGTATATTTAAGCAGTCGCAGCAGGCGGGTCGTCTCCGTGGCATCTTTACCACCTTTTGACGCAGATTTTTGCACGCTTTGTGGACAATCGGATCGACCGGGTAGCATCGAGATTTCGAGTTCTGTTGGCAGACCGTGCCACAGGCCGTGACATTGACCATCCATGCGAAGCTGTGGCTGCGCAGAGTCAGACTCCTTGGATGACCATCCGCGCGACCAAGCCGGCGATCACGATTCTGGCGTCCGGGAATCCGCCTCTTTTCTCGGACGTTGAAACCCCGAACAAAAATGACGAAACGATGGAGCCTGCCGCAGTACATGGCCGTGATAAGCGGCAGGATTCGTACCGTCGGAAGGCGGCACCCCGGCGGTGTCGAGAAACAATGATGTTTCCCGATGTCAGTGACCATATGAAATAGAATCATTGCCGATGGTACCCGAGTCCGCCCCAACCCCCTTCCGTAGATAGAAACCATCGTCACCACAACGGTTTCTATCTACGTATTCTGGTCGGGGATGTGGGTAGGAGCACCGAACAGCCAGGCCAGGATGACGGCCGCCAGCGTCTCCGCGGTGAGCAGGGCGACGAGGACGACCAGCTGGAACCGTGCCGCGTCCGTGGGGCTTGCCCCGCCGAGCAGGGCGCCGACGAACGCGCCGGGCAAGGTGACCAGCCCGACCGTGCGGGTCTGGTCGACGGCGGGCAGCAGGGCCTCCCGGACGGCGGTACGGGTGAGGTCCGCGACCGCCTGGCGCGGTGTGGCGCCGAGGGCGAGCCAGGCCTCGACCTCGGCGCGGCGGCGCACCATCGCGTCGAACAGCCGCCGGCCGGTGAGGGTGCAGGCCGTCATGGCCCCGCCGATCACGATCCCGCCGGCTGCGACCAGATAGCGTGCGGATCGGTCGAGCAGCGGGACGGCGAAGATGATCCCGAGTGTGACCGCCGCGCCGACCGTGCAGGCGGTGAGGACCACACGCCCGGCGTGGGGGAAGCCGGTGAGGCGGCCTGTCGCGGTCAGGGTCGCGACGGTGAGCATCACGGCGAGGACCGCAATCGTTGTTGCTGGAGCGGCCAGCACCCCGCGCAATGCCAGGCCGACCAGGGCGAGTTGGGCGACCGCGCGGGCCGCGGCGGTGACCATCGCCCGGCGAAGCGGCACCCGGGCGACGGTGAGGCAGATGACTGCAACGGCCAGCAGACCACCTAGGCCCGCGGTCATCCGTACGACATCGCCCACAGGCTTACTGTGCGGCCCCGCGCCGCACAGGGTTCGGCTGGCGGGCCGACGTGAGACAGCGGGGGTCCTTGAAGCCAAAGCCGGGACCCGGCGAATTGGCTACGTAACTGAGGCGGAACCGACACCATCCAGAGCTACATGGCGGGTGGTGACTGGAGTTGACCCGAGTGCCGGACTGACTCGACGAGGTCCCCCTATCGCGCCACCGTGGAGACTGCGCCCGGTTCCACCCACCAAGGCGTCGCCGGCACCGGCCCCTTGGGCTCCGGAAGTCCACGCTGCTCGCCTGCCTGGCCGGTCTCGACAAGCCGTCGGGTGGTGCCCGTACGGGTCGGCGGAGTTCGTGTCAGCCATCGGCCCGAAGTCGAGCGGGTACGACTGCGGGCCCAGCGCATCGGCGGTCCTGCTCCGGTCCGGGAACCTCGTCCAACCTCAGCGTCTGCAACAACGTCCGCCTTACCCACGCCGTGACGGCCGTGGACGGTGGTGACGAGGACATCACAGCTCTACTCGACCACGCCGGGCTCGGGCAACCGTGCCCGCACCCTGCCGCAGGAGCTGGCCGGTGGTGAACTCGCCCGCGTGGGGCTGGCCGTCGCGCCCGCCAACGACCCCGAGGCGCTGCTCGCTGACGAGTCGACCGACGAACTCGACGGCTACACCGAGTAGCACATGCTGGGGCTGCTGCGAGAACGGGCGGACGCTGGGCACGGCGCGCTGATTGTTACATACAGCGTCGAGAGCGTCCAAACCACCGACTCATGTTATCACTCTAAGTGGCAGAAAGATCGACGTGTGGTGAGTGGGAGTTCCGCGCAGGGAGGCGCCGGGACGTGCTCGTCGACTGCCTGGACTGACCCAGCCCCGGGGGAGTACGCCGGCTCCATCTCGTCCCGGTCCGGGTCGGGCGGGAGGGTGCTGGTGGGCGAGGACCGGGCAACGCACCTGGAACCGCAGGAAGCGGGCCTCGGACCTCGAGGGGCCCGGGGGAGCCTCGGCGCGGACGAGATGGTTATCTCGTGCCGGGGCTCCCGCGCGTGCCGTCAGGATTCTCGGACAGCGATGCCCTTCAGTACCAGCTGGAGGAACCGGGTATCGTGTCCAACCAAAAATCGTTAGCGGGGCATGGCGTCGTTTCCAGCGTTTCTTGGTCGCTCCACGCCGACGGGGCCGGCTTGGAGGGTCTTCAGTCAGGTACCGGCGTTCGGGCCGAGGCCGGCGAGAAGTTCAGTCAGGGCTGTTCGTTCGTGGTTCACGTCCGGGTTCGTCGAACGAAGCGCGCGTAGCGCCGTATCGATCTTGTCATCGATTGCGGTCCAGGCGGACTTGTCCTTTGGCTTCAGGCGCGCTTCGGCGTCGTCCCACGCGGTTTCGATGTCGCCGATACGGGAGGTGGCGGAGGACTGCTGGCCGGCGTTCAGGCGATCCAGCGTGTCCTGTGTGATGGTCCGGAACTTCGAGAGGTCGCCGAGAGGAGAGGTCTGTGTTGTCTGGCCGGCGCCGGAGGCCAGGCCCGGGGTGCCGCTCTCCAGCGCGGACTTGCGCAGGAAGTATCCCGTCCCCGCGGTGACGAGAATGAGGGCCACCACGACGACCGTCTGCACCAGGCCGCCCTGTTCCGTCGGTCCTGTTGGCCCTGTCGTTGTGCCGGTGTTGTAGGTCGAGGCGGTCGGGATGACGTCTACTTTCGTCGCCGAGAAATAGACGACGATGCCGATGATCCCGGCCGCGAAGATCACGCTTGTCAGTGTGGCGCCCAGGCCCAGCCCGCCCGCGTCCGGTGACTGGGAGAGGTAGTCACCGATCGACGCGCCGAGCGGCCGGGTCAGAATGTAAATGAGCCAGAAGGCGAGAACGGGGTTGAGCCCGAATCGCCACCCGATGGCGAGAGCGGCGATCAACGCAGCCATGATGACGCCCGTCATCAGGTAGCCGATCCCGAGCACCTCGGCCATGAGATCGCCGGTTGCTGTACCGAGGGCGAAGGTGACGAGAATGGTCAGCCAGTAAAATGCCTCGCGCCGCCGGGTGAAGATCGAGTGGATGGAGAGTGTCTTCTCGGTCAGGTACCACGCGAGGAAGGTGAGCGCGAGAAGGACACCGAAGATCAGGGTGCTCGTTTCCAGTGGCACGCCGAGGTTGTCCGTGAGGTTATCGGTCACCAGCGTTCCGAAGACGCTCACGAGTGCCACCGTGAGCCAGTACTTGGCCGGTACATAGCGGCTCGCGGTGAACTGAAGGATCAGAGCACCGACGAGGAGGACACCGGTGACAACGGACGTCCCGGTCAGACCGATGTTCAGGTCGACGTTCAGGAAGTCGGCGGCCGATTCACCGACCGTCGTACAGAGGACCTTGATGATCCAGAAGAAGATGGTGACTTCTGGGACCTTGCTGAGGGGCCGACGAACCGGCGCGAGAGTGTCGTCTGCGGTGACGAGGCTGCGTTGTGAGGTCATGGGGCTCTTTCTCGGTTCGTCTGTCGCGGTGGGCGGACCGGCGACGGGGGGAGCCTGGGAGGACGGATCGGCCGTGGGGCGTCGCCTGTCGTCCAACCGCGCGGTGCTTCCTCCCCTGTCGTCGGCCCGGTGGCCAAGGCGCTGTGGTGTCGATATCCTGCACGTCGCTTCATGTAAGGAAGGTGTGAGGGCGTGCGGGCGTCAACCGCGTTTGCCGCACGCGGCGCGGACGCTGGCCGACGCGTTTCCAGCGTCAGGACGCAGAGCGCGGTCACGAGGTGGATCCGCCACCCCGCACCGCTGTGGAGGTGCCGTCCGGCGTGCGCGGATCCACATTTTCTCCACCGTCGCTCACATCATGCTCACATGATTCCGCGGCTAACGTGGCAGACGTTATCCGGCACGCGCGCCGCCCGCGCCGGGTAAACGGACCGCCGGTACCAGTCCGGCCGGTCCCGTTGGCTCCGAAAGGTCGTTCTGGTTTGCCCGGTTCCCTTGCCGTCAACGTTTTCGATCCGGCCTCCCTCACCTCCTCCTTCGGGCTGGTCGGTCTGATCCTCATCGTCTTCGCCGAGACCGGCCTGCTGGTCGGGTTCTTCCTGCCGGGCGACTCGTTGCTGTTTTTCGCCGGCGCCTACAGCGCGACTACGGCCACCGCTGACCACCCACGCTTCCATATCGGCCAGGTGCTCCCGGGGGTCATCGCCGCCGCTCTGCTCGGCGCCCAGACGGGTTACCTCATCGGCCGGCGGGCCGGGGTAAACCTGTTCGACCGGCCGGACTCCCGCCTGTTCAAGCGTGACAACGTGGAGCGGGCCAACGCGTTTCTCGACCGCTACGGGTACGAGAAGCCCATCATCCTGGCCTGTTTCGTCCCGGTTGTACGGACCTTCATGAACCCAGCGGCCGGGGTCGTCGGCGTTCCCGCCCGCACCTTCACCGTCTACAACATCGTTGGGGGTCTCGTCTGGGCGC
>NZ_CAAAFS010000289.1:22179-35407 GCF_900634755.1 Protofrankia symbiont of Coriaria myrtifolia | reverse complement strand
CACTAGTAGCGCTGGCACTTCTGTAACTCACAGTCAACTTTTGATCGCTTGGGGGCGTGTCGAGCGCTGGGTGGCCGGCATCCTCCGAAGCCTTGGTGAGTTGTATCGCTATGACTTTCGGGTTGCCGTTGCAGGCATGCCCGGTGAACGTCCCCACCCGCCGGCCGGCCGGGAACGGCCACGCCACGGGGCCGCATGCCGGTCGCCGCCGATATGGCGGGGGGAATCGGTTGAATGATCGAGTTCCGATGGTCAGCCGAGCTGGCCGTGGCACGTTGCTCGGAGACGTTTCCTGTCGCGGCCTCATCGCCCTTTGCTGTCCGTAACCGACAAGATCGGTCAGTGGACTAGGCGGGCCACCTTCCGGGCCAGTCCTCGAGTAGTTCCGCAAAGTGCTTGCCGCCCGTGGCCCCGATAGAGGAAGCTGCCGATGTGCGGCCACGCGCTTACCGACAGCAAACAAAGCGCATGTCGCCGAACCGCGCGACATGCCGGGGGGTTCACGGGTATGAAACTGCCGACCGCGCGATCATCCGAACAGATGAAGGGCAGAGATCATCCATATGCGTTCCTGGAGATCTGATCGGGCCGCTGGCCCGGCCGCGTCTCCAATGCCGATACCGCGGCCGTAGGGATGCCACGAGAATCCCCGCCACTGTCTTTCCCGCGTTCCGCGGGAGTCCTCCGGAAAAGATGACGCGGCGCTGTCGGAGCAGCGCCGGCGCCGCCGAGGGCCAGAAATTCTCGGGAAAATACCGGAACAGCCCTGACGAATCCGGCCGGCCGTCCCGCGCCCCCGCGGGGACACCAACCGGACAGCGCATCGGTAAGGGCGCGGCGTACCGCCGCGCCCGGTTGCCCCGATCCCTGGAAGAACCACAAGAGAGTCCCTGGAAGAACCACAGAGAGGTGGAGCCCGCATGACCGAGCCCGTATCGACCGACCCCGGCGTGACCGGTGAGGACCCCCGGCTGAGCCTGAGCACGGCGGCCGCGCGCAACCTCGCGACGACCACCAAGTCCGTCCCGCAGATGCAGGAGATCACCTCCCGGTGGCTGCTGCGCGTGCTGCCCTGGGTCCAGACGGCCGGCGGTGTCTACCGGGTCAACCGGCGGTTGACCTACATACTCGGTGACGGGCTCGTCACGTTCACCTCCACCGGATCCGAGGTGCGGGTGGTGCCCGGCGAGCTCGCCGAACTGCCCGCCCTACGGGGCTTCGACGGCGACGCGCTCGCCGGTCTCGCCGACCGCTTCGCCCAGCGGGAGTACGCGCCGGGCGACGTCCTGGTGGAGACCGGCGCGCCGGCCGACGCGGTGTTCCTCGTCGCCCACGGCAAGATCGGGAAATTCGGCCCGGGCGAGTATGGTGACGAGCGCTCCCTCGGGGTGCTCGCCGACGGCGAGTACTTCGGGGACGATGTCCTCGTCGAGTCGGACCTGACCTGGGAGTACACCGCCCGCGCCCTGACCGCCGCCACCGTGCTCGTGCTCACCCGCGAGCAGCTCGCCGAGGTCGTCGAGCGGGACACCGCGCTGCGCGGGCACCTGGCGGACTACCGCTCCCGCCCGCAGCCGCCGCGCAACCGGCAGGGCGAGGCGGAGATCGCGATCGCGGCCGGGCACAGCGGCGAGCCGGACCGGCCGGGCACGTTCGTCGACTACGAACTGGCCCCGCGTGAGTACGAGCTCAGCGTCGCCCAGACGGTGCTGCGCATCCACAGCCGGGTGGCCGACCTGTACAACGAGCCGATCAACCAACTGGAGCAGCAGCTGCGGCTCACCGTCGAGGCGCTGCGCGAACGCCAGGAGTACGAACTGGTCAACAATTCCGACTTCGGCCTGCTGCACAACGCCGACCTGCGCCAGCGCATTCACACCCGGTCCGGCCCGCCGACCCCGGACGACTTCGACGAGCTGCTCAGCCGGCGGCGCAGCACACATTTCCTGCTCGCCCACCCCCGGACGATCGCGGCCTTCGGCCGGGAATGCACCGCGCGGGGCATCTACCCGGCGACCGTCCTGTTCCACGACCAGCACGTGCCGGCCTGGCGCGGCGTCCCCCTCCTGCCGCTGAACAAGATTCCGATCAGCGCCACGGGAACGACCTCCGTCATCGCGTTGCGGACCGGGGAGGAGAACCAGGGTGTGATCGGCCTGCACCACACCGGCCTCGCCGACGAATACGAGCCGGGGCTGTCCGTCCGGTTCATGGGCATCAACGAGAAGGCAATTATCTCGTACCTGGTGACGACCTACTTCTCCGCCGCCGTCCTCGTTCCGGACGCGCTCGGAATCCTGGAGAGCGTCGAGATCGGGCGCTGAGCCCACCCACCGGCGCGTCGCCGCGGTCAGTGCGCCGCGGCGGCGCGCCGATATCGGTGACGCCCTCCGGGCGCGACCGCCCGCACCAGCGGCAGAGAAGGGTTTCCCGGAGAATCATGCAGCCTTTCACCCTCCCCGAATTCTACGTGCCCTATCCGGCGCGCCTGAGCCCCCATCTGGACATCGCCCGGGAGCACAGCAGGGCGTGGGCCCGGACCATGGAGATGATCGACCCGCCCGAGGGCGGGACCACGATCTGGACCGAGCGGGACCTCGACGCCCACGACTACGCCCTGCTGTGCGCCTACACGCATCCCGACGCCACCGCCGAGCGGCTGAACCTCGTCACCGACTGGTATGTGTGGGTCTTCTACTTCGACGACCACTTCCTGGAGCTCTACAAGCGGACGCACGACATGGCGGGCGCGCGGGCCTATCTCGACCGGCTGCCCGCCTTCATGCCGGTCGACGGCGAGATCACCGAAGAACCGACGAACCCGGTCGAGCGTGGGCTCGCGGACCTGTGGACGCGAACCGTGCCCGCCAGGTCCGCCGACTGGCGGGCACGGTTCGCGGTGAGCACCCGCAACCTGCTCGACGAGTCGCTCTGGGAACTCGCCAACATCAACGCCGGTCGGCTGGCCAACCCGATCGAGTACGTCGAGATGCGCCGCAAGGTCGGCGGTGCGCCCTGGTCGGCGAACCTCGTCGAGCACGCCGCGGACGCCGAGGTCCCGGCCGCCGTCGCAGCCACCCGCCCGCTGCGGGTGCTGCGCGACACCTTCGCCGACGCGGTCCACCTGCGCAACGACCTGTTCTCCTACGAGCGGGAGGTCACCGAGGAGGGCGAGCTCAGCAACGGGGTGCTGGTCGTCGAACGCTTCCTCGACATCGGCACGCAGCAGGCCGCCGACGCCGTCAACGACCTGCTCACCTCCCGACTGCACCAGTTCGAGCACACGGCGGTCGTGGAGCTGCCGGCCGTCCTGGACGAGTACGGCATCGACCCGGCGGGACGGCTCGCGACGTTGGCGTATGCCAAGGGCCTGCAGGACTGGCAGTCCGGCGGCCACGAGTGGCATCTGCGCTCCAGCCGGTACATGAACCGCGAGGCGACCCCGACGCCGTCCCGGCCGGTCTCGGGCTGCCTGTCGGGGTGGGCGGGTTGCCCGGTCTGCCCGGCGCGCCGAGCCTCGGCACCTCGGTGGTGCGGGTCGTGCCGTCCCTGCTCGCCACCGCGCCGCGGCGGCTTCGGTCCTATGCCAACGTGCCGTTCCGGGTGGTCGGGCCGACCCGGCTGCCCGAGTTTTACCTGCCGTACACCACCGGGCGCAGCCCGCACCTGGACGCCTCGCGACGCTCGATCGTCCGCTGGGCGGGTGCAATGGGCATGCTGGACCCGGTCCCGGGCATCTGGGACGAGCACAAGCTGGTCGCGTTCGACTTCGCCCTGTGCTCGGCCGGCATCCACCCGGACGCCTCCGCGGCGGAACTCGACCTCACCACCAGCTGGCTGACCTGGGGCACCTATGGCGACGACTACTATCCGGTGGTCTTCGGCCGGAGTGGGAACCTGGCCGGGGCGCGGCTGAGCAACGAACGGCTGCGCGCCTTCATGCCCCTCGACGGCCCGGCCATCGAGGTACCGGCGAACGCCCTTGAGCGCGGCCTCGCCGACCTGTGGGAACGCACCGCCGGGCCGATGGAGCCCGCCGCGCGGGCCGCCTTCCGCCACGCCGTCGAAGTGATGATCGACAGTTGGCTGTGGGAGCTGGCGAACCAGGCGGTCAACCGCATCCCCGATCCCGTCGACTACCTGGAGATGCGCCGCGCGACGTTCGGCTCCGACCTGACGATGAGCCTGTGCCGGCTCGCCCGCGCGCACACCGTGCCGGCCGAGATCTTCCGCACCCGGCCGATACGGTCGTTGGAGAACGCCGCGGCCGACTATGCCTGCCTGCTCAACGACGTCTTCTCCTACCAGAAGGAGATCCAGTTCGAGGGCGAGATCCACAACTGCGTGCTGGTGGTCGAGAACTTCCTCGGCTGCGGCCGCGACCGTGCGGTCGAGGTGGTGAACGATCTCATGACCGCCCGGATGCGCCAGTTCGAGCACATCGTGGCCGAGGAACTGCCGGTGCTGTTCGACCAGCTTCAGCTCGACGGCGACGTCCGCGGCGCGCTGCTCGGCTACGTCCGGGAACTGCAGAACTGGCTGGCCGGCATCCTGCGCTGGCACGAAGGAACCCACCGCTACGAGGAGACCGAGCTGCGCTACCACCCGGCCGTGGACCGGCGGCCCTTCGGTGCTCCGAGCGGGCTGGGTACCTCGACAGCGGACGTCCGCCGGCTGGTCGCCCGATAGAGCATCCCACCCCCCGGGCCGGCGGAGGCCCAGGTGAGAGCGGTGATCCGGGCACACCGCCCGCATGGCTGGAGGCGACCGGACGGGGTATCCGCGCCGTCCGGTCGGATCCCCGAACCCCCGAAGATTTCGCCCGGGTTCGCCCACAGCCGGAACAAAACCACTGGATCAACGCATATTGCGTACGACTGGAGCGGACAGCGCGGGACTTCCTTCCGTTGTTTCCGGCCGAATCCTGCCCGCGGCTGATCGTCTCACGGGCAGAGCGTCTCGGGGCCTGCGAAATCAGAACGAGAAGGGACCGAACCTCAGTACGGACACGAATCCGACGGCGAGACAGTAGAACGCGAACGGGGTGAGCGTCCGGGTTTCGAACCAACGGCTGAGGAACCGCACCGACAGATAGGCCGCGACGCCCGCGACCGCCGCCCCGAACAGGCTCTGCCCCCGTACCCCGTTGCCAAGCGGGCCGAACAGATCCGGCAGCTTGAGCAGGCCCGCGGCCAAGATCACCGGGGTGGCCAGCAGGAACGCGAACCGGGCCGCGTCCTCGTAGGACAGGCCGCGGACCAGACCGGCCACCATGCTCACGCCCGATCGGCTGATCCCCGGTGCGAGTGCGGCGACCTGGGCGAAGCCGATGACAAGAGCGCCCCTCGCGGGGAGTGCGGCCAGTCTCTGGTCGGCAGCCAGGTCCGCGGCGGCACCGACGGACAGCGGAGCCGGGCCAGCCGATCCCGGGGCGGTGCCTTCAGGAGCGCCCGTGGCGGGCGTCGGAGCCGGTCTCCCGGCGGTGAACCTGCCGGTGATCGGCGCCGTCGTCACCGGAGCGGGCGCCGCCGCGTAGACGGGTGCTGGGGCGGGGCAGGTGCCCGCGCCAGCGTGGCCATACCCAGCGTGGCCATACAAGGAAGGCCTCGGCCTCGAGCATGGCCAGCGCGATCCGGGGCAGGTCCGCGGACGCGGGATAGCAGACGTACCGGGACAGCCAGGTCGGCTGGAACTTGGCGTTGAACCGGTACAGGCTGTCGATCTGGAACCAGCGGGACAGGAACATCAGCAGACCGCGCCACGAGCGCAGCACCGGCCCCGCGCCGAGCCGTTCGCCACGTTCGAGCGCGGACCGGAAGACCGCGAAGTTCAGTGACAGCCGCTTGACACCGAGATCCCGGGCCCGGCGGACAGCGCTGACGATCAGGAACTCGTTGAGCCCGTTGTCGGCCGTCCGGTCGCGCATCATCGCGTCCAGCGACAGGCCTGTGCGCCCCCAGGGCACGAAGTGCAGCACGGCGCGCAGCCGGGGCTCCGCGCCGTGCGGCTCCGCGGAGAAGGCCATCACCACGACGCAGTCGCCGTCTGCCGCATCGCCGATCCGGCCGAGAGCCATCGAGAACCCCCGCTCGGTCTCGGTACCTCGCCAGACCGCGACCTGGGCCCTGAGCCGCGCGACGTCCCGCGGCTCAAGATCGCTGATCCGCTGGACGATCGCTGTGTAGCCGGCGCGCTCCACCCGGGCGACAGCCTGGCGGACGTTGCGCATGGTCCGGCCTTCCAGGGTAAAGCCGGTCGTCTCCAGCACGGCTTCGTCCCCGAACTCCAGCACCGACAGGCCCGCGCGGGTCCAGGCGATGCCCCCTGCCTCCGAGCAGCCGATGACCGCTGGCGTCCAGGCGTGGTCGGCCGCCTCGCGGAGGAACTCCCTGATGGCGCCGGGCCACGCTTCCCGGTCACCGAGCGGATCGCCGCTGGCAAGCATCACACCGGAGACGACACGGTAGGCCACACAGGCCTTCCCCGTCGGTGACCAGACAACCGACTTGTCCGATCGCAGCACGAAGTACCCCAGTGAGTCGGCATCACCGTGTCGGGCCAGCAGGGCACGCACCCGGGCCTCGTCCTCGTCGGTCAGCCTCGGCCGCGGCTCGGGGGGTCGCAGCGCGAGATAGGCGGTGGTCCCAATGGTCAGCACACCCATCGTCAGCAGCGTCCGAAAGGCCAGGTCGGCGAAATGGTGGGAGGTGAACTCCAGCGGCCCCGGGATACCGGCCAACCCCAGGACGACCTGTTCCAGCTGGGCGGACAGCGGTTGCGGGCCGGCAATCCGATTCTCGCGCAGGTGCAGCAGCAGGAAGCCGACCCCAATCGACACCACCGTGAGCAACAGGCCGATCCCGAGTGCCCGCCAGCGTGTCGTCGGGTCGCCTTTTGCTCGGAACTCCTGGTGAGCCAGGAGCAGGGCGACGAACAGCGCGGCCGACCCGGCTGCCTCCTCGTAGTCCAGTCCTTTGACTATGTGCAGGACCACGCTTGTCCCAAGGAGAACCACCGTGGCCCGCCACGCCCGCCTCTTGCGTCGCCGCAGTCCGGCCGCGAGCAGCACCAGCAGCATCCCCACCACGACGGTGAACGCGGAGGCCTGCCGGGAGACCGCCATGGGCAGCAGCGCCTGTAGGTCCTCCAGCCGCGAATGCCACTCCGGAGTCAGCGAGGACCCGATGTCCATCAGGCCGATGGCGAGCGTCAGCAGCGCGGCGATCCGCGGCACCCACGGCCGCCTCCAGGCCCACAGCCCGAACCGACGCGGCCCGGAGCCGGATGCGGCGCGTCGCGGGGCGTTCGAGGGACCCGTCCTCGTATCCGCGTTCGCTGTCTTCAGAGGCGCTGCCGGGTCTCTCGATCGCGGCGGGTTGCCTGGCTTCTGCCGCGCCGGGCGGCTTGGACGTGGGCGGATCCGTAACGGCTTACCAGTAAGGTCGGAGCGCGACCGCGGACGTGGCCATCCGCGGCGATTGCCGGAGATCCGATCAGCTGTCTCGGCAGGAGACTCCCGTCGCTTCGGCGGGTCTGGCGAAGTGTTGGTGCCGCTGAAGATGCTCACGATCCTTGTTACCCCTTTTCGGGTGAGCCCCGGAATCCGTCAACACTGTCGTATCGGGACAGCGAATTCGCACAGGCCGGCCTGTCCTGCCGACAAAATGGGCGGGGTGTGCCTGCTCCCTGTACGACGCAACAGCCCTCTGCCTCTTCACCTCTCCACCTTTCCGCCCCGCTGCCCCTCAGGCGGCCGCCACCCTGGCGTGATGGCGCTGGAGCACACGTGTATGACGGTCAGCCGATGCCGGGGATGCGGTCGGCACCGCCCACTGAAGGCCGTCGCGGAGCGCCGGTCGCCACACGTTGAAGTCGTGGCCGCCGGGCCTGAGCCTCAGAACGGTGGTGAATCCGGGGCGCCGCGACAGGGTGAGTGCCATGTTTCTGGTGTCGTCCAGGGACTCGCGGTCGCCGCGCCCACAGTCCAGCCACACCCGCATCGGCGGGTCCGGCGGGAGCGCGAGTGCGTAGAGCGCCGGTGCGTTGGCCGCGGCGACGAAGGCGAGATCCGGCCGGTTTCCGAACAGCCCGGCCATTCCTCCGTCATGGGTCGGTCTGGTCATCCCGGACATGTCGACGATCGTCGCGATGAGGTCGCGATGCCGCAGGCCGAGGTTCAGCGCGCAATACCCGCCCGCGGACATCCCGGCCAGGATCCGGTCGGCCCGATCCGGGATGGTCCGCAGCCGCGCGTCGACCGTCGGGATCACGTCGTCGACCAGGTAGGTTTCGACGTGTTCCCCAGGGCGGTCGACGCATTCGCTGTCGTCGAGCCAGCCGTGGCTCAACCGCGGGGCGACGAGGATTGCGGGCTGACCGTCGTGCGCGAGCATCGCACCAACCTGCGCGGCCTGGCCTCCCCGGTACCAGTCGACCGGAACGCCTGGCGACCCGTGTAACAGATAGACGACCGGGAACCGGGTATGCGGCTCGGTGAAGTACTGCGGCGGAAAATACACCAGGGCCTCCTGAGTTCCGAACCCACTGTGGACCCCGGTGACCGGCAGGCCGACGACCGAACCGTCGGGATGCGGCCGCGGCGCCTGGCCGACTATTTCGCGCGCCGACGCTGTCGGCCAGGATTTCACCCCGATGACGTCGTCGAACCGCGGCAGGTAGCCGTAGTGGGCGTTGACCAGGTCCGCCACCGTCGCCAGCGTGAGTAGCAACGCCAGACTTCCCAGGCCGACCGACACGGCCCGTTCTCGACGCGCGAGCAGCGCGCAACCGGCCCCGCAGATCGCCGTCAGTCCTGCCAGGGACAGCAGGAACCATTTCCCGATGATGGCCAGGGATCCCAATCCCGCCCCCGTCACACGATCGTCCCGAGCGCGAAGACGGCCGCGAGGCGGATGCGCAGCGGCATCGGCTGGTCAGGCCGTCCGTGTGCTCGTGGTGGCGCATAGCCGATAACCGGCTCCGCGGACTGTTTCCAGTTGTGAGATTCCGAAGGGCCTGTCGATTTTGCGGCGAAGGTAGGCGATGTACTGGTCGACCACGTTCGAGGTTCCGTCGTAGGCGAAGTCCCAGACGTGTTCGAGGATGGCTGTTCGGCTGAGGACCTCGCCGGGGTGGCGCATCAGGTATTCGAGGAGGGCGAATTCTTTGGGTGAAAGGTCGAGGGCGGTGCCGTCACGGCTCGCGGTGCGGCCGGCCGGGTCAAGTCGCAGCCCGTCGACGTCGAGGACGACGGGGCGTTCATGGGTTCCGCGGCGGATAAGCGCCCGGATCCGGGCGAACAGTTCGTCGAAGCTGAATGGTTTGGCGAGGTAGTCGTCGGCGCCGACGTCGAGTCCGCGCACGCGGTCGGTGACCTCGCTGCGGGCCGAGAGCATCAGTACCGGTGCCCAGCGCCCGGCGGCGCGCAGGCGCCGGCAGACCTCGAATCCGTCGAGGCCCGGCAGCATGAGGTCGAGAACGATGACGTCGTAGGCGATTTCGCTGGCCTGCCATACCGCCTCGAGGCCGTCCGCGACGATGTCGACGGCGAACCCTTCCTCGGTCAGGCCGCGGCGCAGCAATGTGGCGGTGCGTGTTTCGTCCTCGACCACCAGCACCCGCATGGGCAGCACGATATGACTGTCGGCATGTGAATTCGATGTGAGCCTGGCCTGGTCGGGCGTGCCCCGGCTGTGGACCTGCCCCAGATCGTCCCGGTCGGTCGGCGGCCATCATCTTCGTCGGCACGCGGGTGATCTGTTCGTCCATGCCGAGCAGGTCGCGCTCGAGACGACGGGGGAGGTGCCGGCAGTCCTCGGCCACCGGCCACCGGCCACCGCCGAGCCCCTGCCAGAGCACGCCGCCGATCCGAGTGCCCCGAACGGCTGTGGACAGCAGCGCGCGGAGCTTGCCCTCCAGGCCCAGCCAGCCGCCGACGAACCAGGTCAGGAAGAACACCAGGGTGATCACGATGATCGCCTGGGTGATCGCGGGCCCGGCGGCCGCGGAAAGGTTTCGCCGGACTCGCTACGGACGGTCGCGAACGGCCGACGTTGGCCGCTGGGTCATGGCCGCCCACAGCGCGGCGTAGCGACCGTCGAGGTCGATCAGTTCCTCGTGTGAGCCGTCTTCGACGATGAGCCCGCCGTCGACGACGAGGATCCGGTGTGACGCCCGTGCGGTCTGCAGCCGATGCGCGATGAGCAGGGTCGTCCGGCCGCTGGCCACGAGCCCCATCGCCCGCTGCACCTGCGCCTCGGTGGCGAGATCGAGGTTGGCGGTCGCCTCGTCCAGCAGCAGGATCGCTGGGTCGACGAGCAGCGCGCGGGCCAGGCTGAGCAGCTGGCGCTGGCCTGCCGACAGGGAGTGCCCCTGCTCGCTGACCGGGGTCAGGTAGCCGTGCGGGAGGCCTGCGATGAACTCGTGCGCGCCCACCGCCCGTGCGGCGCGCTCGACCTCCAGGTCGGACGCGGACGGGCGGCCGTAGGCGATGTTCGACCGGATGGTCCCGGAGAACAGGAACGGCTCCTGCGGCACGAACCCCAGCTGGTGCCGGTAGGCGGCCAGATCGAGATCGCGCACGTCGACGCCGTCGACCCGCACCGTCCCCGAGGTCGCGTCGTAGAACCGCGCCACCAGCTTGACCAGCGTGGACTTGCCGGCTCCGGTGGTACCGACCAGCGCGACGACCTGGCCGGGCGGGATGGACAGGCTCACGTCGTCCATCGCGACGAGCCCGGTGCTCTCGTAGGCGAACCGGACGTGATCGAGCGTGATCTCGCAGCGCAACCGCCCGGGACGCACCGGATCAGGGGCGTCGGGGGTTCCGCTCGGGGTCTGCAGGAGCTCGCGCAGCTGGGTCACGGCGACGACGGCCTGCAGCCACTGGTCGAAGACCGTCGACAGCTGCTGGATCGGCGTGAAGAACTGGTCGAGGTAGAGCAGGAACGCGATGAGCAGTCCCGCGCTGAGCGAGCCGTTCGCGATGCGATGCGCGCCGACGGCCAGCGCGATCGCCTTCGCCGCCGTGCTCAGCAACTGCAGGAACGGGAAGAACCGGGCCATCAGCTCGTACGAGCGTGACCGGGCGTGGCAGTACGCGTCGGCCAGCGACGCGAAGCGGGCCTCGTTGGCCGGCTGCTGGTTGTACGCCTGGCTGACCACGACGCCGGACAGGCTCTCCTGCATGTCCGCGTAGAGCACGGAGATGCGTTCCCGGGCCGCGAGATACGTCTGTGTGGACGCCCACCGGAACCACATCGTCGACAGCACCAGCGGCACGAGCACGGCCGAGATCATCAATGCGAGGGAGGGACTGAACACCGCGAGCACCACGGCGATGCCGCCGCAGGTCATCAGGCTGGACATCGCGGTGACCAGGCCCTGCTGCAACAGCTGCGCGAACACCTCGACGTCCGAGGCCATCCGCGTCATGACCTTTCCAGTCTGGTGTCGCTCGTAGTAGTTCAGCGACAGCCGCTGGAGGTGCGCGAAGGTACGCACCCGCAGGCCGAACAGCATCCGCTCCGCGGTGCACTGGGTGTAGAAGGTCATCAGCCGCTGGTTGGCCCAGATGATGATCTGGAGGACGAGGAGCATGGCGCACGCGACGGCGAGCACCCGCTGGGAGTGCCGCAGCACACCGTGGTCGACACCGAAGCGGATCAGCGCCGGGGCCGCCAGGCCGCTGAGCCCGTCGATGACGACCAGCACCGCGGCCAGCGCCAGCGGCCGGGCGAACGGCCGGAAGACGTCGCCCATGCTGAAGTCGTCGTGCGGCGCCATCGCCGCGTCGAGGTCGACCCGCGGGTCGCCGGCCAGCGGCGGGAGCCGGTCCACCTCGGCGAGCAGTTCGGGTGACGCGGCCGCCAGCCTGGCCAGCTGCGAGGAGTCGCCGCCGCGGCCGCCTCCGGGCCCGCCCGCCGTCGAGCGCAGGGCGGAGTCGCTGGCATAGGTGCTCACCTTCGGCGCGCCGAGGCGGGAGACGTCCGTCGGCCAGGCCACCGGGTCGATCGCGGTGACCGGCTCGGCCGGCGGCGTGCCGTGCTCGGCGAGCCCGGTGTCCAGGCCGGTGAGCAGTTCGCGGAACAGCTCCGAGCGGTCGAGCAGTTCCTCGGCCGTGCCCTGGTCGACGATGCGCCCGCGGTCCAGCACGATGACCCGGTCGGCCAGCTGCAGCGTGGAGTGACGCTTGGCGATCAGTACGGTGGTCCGCTGCGCGAGCACCTCCTCGAACGAGTGGTGGATCGCGTGCTCGGTGCGGGCGTCGATCGCCGACGTGGCGTCGTCCAGAACGAGCACGCGCGGGTTGGCCAGGGCGGCCCGCGCGAGAGCGATGCGCTGGCGCTGCCCGCCGGAGAGGGTGAAGCCCCGTTCCCCGACCACGGTCTGGTACCCGTCCGGCAGGCCGGCGACGAAGCCGTGCGCGTGCGCCGCGACGGCCGCGTGTTCGACCTCGTCATCGGACGCGGTCGGGCGGCCGAACGCGATGTTGTCGCGGATCGTCGTGGAGAAGAGGAACCCCTCCTCGAACACGAGGCCGACCGTCGAGCGCAGCGACGTCAACGTGTAGTCGCGGGCATCCCGCCCGTCCACGCGGACCGTGCCGGATGTCGGGTCGTGGAACCGTGCCAGCAGCAGCGCGAGCGTCGACTTGCCCGAGCCGGACGCGCCGACGATCGCGATCCGTTCGCCCGGTTCAATACGCAGGGTGATGTCGTGCAGCACCGGCTCGCCACCGGGGTAGGCGAAGTCGACGTGGTCGAGTTCCAGCAGCCCGTCCGGGTCCGTGAGGGCGACCGCGTCCGGCCGCTGCCGGACGCGGGACTCGGCGGACAGCAGTTCGAGGATGCGCGCCGCGCCAGCGCGGGCCTGCCGGGCCAGTTGCGCCTCGATCGGGGTAGCCGGCGCCGCTGGCCCGGATCGTCATCCCGCCACGGCCGGGTGGATAGCTGCCTGCCATGACCGGCCACCCGGCCCGGACCGGCACCGATCATGACTGGTTCGGCAGCGGTGCCCCGCCAGGCCGTGCATCCTATCCGTGCTCCCGACGGCGGCGGATGCCGTCCGCCCCCGAGCGGATTACGGTCGATCCGGGTTGTCCGTCGGCCGTGTCGGGTTACCGGCCGACGGGCCGCGATGCTTCGTGGCGGCAAGATTGTCTCTGACCATGACCGTGAAAGTGTGGTCGGGACCATTGACCCGCACGCTGTCGGTCAGTGTCCGCTCG
>NZ_CAAAFS010000289.1:0-21694 GCF_900634755.1 Protofrankia symbiont of Coriaria myrtifolia | reverse complement strand
GGCCTGGTAGGCGTTGACGATGTTGTTGCGGGAGGCCAGCGTCCGCGGGTGGTTGGGGCCCAGGATCCGTTCTCGGTCGGTCAGCGTCCGCTGGTGCAGGTGGATGGCGTCGTCGTGCCGGCCGGCGGCCTGGTAGGCGTTGGCGAGGTTGTTGCGGGAGGCCAGCGTGTCGGGATCGTCCGCGCCCAGGACCCGTTCCCGGTCGGTCAGCGTCCGCTCGTACAGGCCGATGGCCTCCTTCAGGCGGCCCGCCGTCTGGTAGGCGTTGGCGAGGTTGTTATGGGAGGCCAGCGTCTCGAGGTGGTTGGGGCCGCGGATCCGTTCCCGGTCGGCCAGCGTCTGCTTGTGCAGGCGGATGGCGTCGTCGTGCCGGCCCGCCTCCTGGTAGGCGTTGGCGAGGTTGTTGCAGGAGGCCAGCGTCTCGGGAGCGTCCGCTCCCAGGACCCGTTTCCGGTCGGTCAGCGTCCGTTCGTGCAGGCTGATGGCCTCCTTCAGCCGGCCCGCCTCCTGGTAGGCGTTGGCGAGGTTGTTGCGGGAGGCCAGCGTGTCGGGGTGGTTGGGACCGCGGACCTTCTCCCGGACGGCCAGCGTCCGTTCGTGCAGGCCGATGGCCTCCTTCAGCCGGCCCGCCGCCCGGTAGGCGTCAGCGAGGTTGTTGCAGGAGGTCAGCGTGTCGGGATGGTTGGGGCCCAGGACCAGCGTCCACTCGGCCAGCGCCCGTTGGGACAGCGGGATCGCGAGTGCGAACTGCCCCTCCTGCCGGAGGTAGACCGCGGCGCGGTCACACAACCATGCCGAGTCGTCTCCCGCGCTGTCGCCGCCGCGGTCGAGAACGGTGCGAACATGCGGCAGCAGGGCACGCCACCTGGGCCAGACCTGCGGGTTGCGGGCGACATCGCCGGGCAGGTTGGCTCGGAACAGCCGAAGCAGGGTGGCCGTGTGCGCCTTCTGCCGATCCGACGGCAGCCGGTGACGGGTGGTGGCCTGCACCAGCCGGTGCACGTCCACCGTGTCCTGATCCCGGCGGGCCAGGCTGTACCCGACCAGCGCCCCGACCGTGTGCGCCCACACCGCCCGACTGGCGGCCGCGTTCTTCAGCGGCCCGTCGTCGAACCCTGCCGGATCCCCGAACAGATCGAGGGGGATCGTCTCCGGGGCGCACAGCGCCCACAGTTCCAACAGTTCCACCGCGGCCGGGCACTCATCGCGCAGCCGGCGCACGGACAGCTCCCACAGCACCGCGACGGTGACCCCCGGCCGATCGGCCACCTCCCCTTCCGCGAGCATGTCGCCGAGATACTTGGCGAGGAGTTCGGCGTACTCCTCTGGTGGGGTGCCGGTCTGGTCGAGATAGCCGGCGGCCTGCTCGACCGCCAACGGCAGGTCCCCCAGCAGGTCGCAGATCTGATCCGCGACCGTCGGATCCAGCGCTGGGAACCGGTCGGTGAGGATGCGCATCGCTTCGGCCCGTGGCAGCAGCGGCACGGTGACCGTTGCGCCGAGAGCGGTGAAGCCCCGCCGCCGAGAGGTCACCAGCAGCCGGCCCGCCCCTGGTGACGGGCGAAGCCCCTTGATCGTCTTGACCGTTTCGGGGTCGTCGGCGTTGTCGAACACCAGCAGCGACCGCGGCCGGCGTGCCCACGCCGCCACCACCGCGGCCGGTTCCGCATCCTGGGACAGGCCCACCATCGAGGCCAACCCCGCCAGATACCCGCCGACCAGCTCCGGCTGCTCGGCCGGTACCCAGCCCACCCGGTCGAAAGCGTCGGCATACCGGTGGATGTACTCGACCGCGAGCGCAGTCTTCCCGACCCCACCCATTCCCTCCAGCACGGTCACCGCCACCGACCCCGTCGCCGCCAGTCGGTCATGTATCTGAGTGAGCAGCGATTCACGGCCGACGAAGTTCGCCAGCCGGGCCGGTACGTTCCACATCGCCGGCAGATCCGGCGGGAACACCGGAGCGCCCACCGCCACCTCCGTACCGGCCGGGCCGCCGGGGAAGTCCGGTTCTGTAGCCGGCTTTCCCCGCCTGCCCGCGGCAGCGGCGAGCACCGCGCGGCGTGCCACGTCCTTTCGGATACCGAACAGGTCAACCATGACCACCTGGGCGAGCAGACCCGGCCGCGGGCACTGCTCGATCCGGAACACCAACAGCTTCCGCGCCTGACCCGATGGGTCCGCCCGCCACGCCTCCTGCCACTCCGGTGCCGTGAACGCCGACTCCAGATAGGCCGCCGACAGTACCGCCACCGTCCGGGTGGCCCGCGCGGTCGCCTGCTGCACCTCTTCCACGAAGTGCGCTCCCGCGCGGAAATCCCAGGCCTGGATCACCACCCGGTAATCGGCGTCTTCCAACACCCAGGCGATCCACTCGGCCCACGCCCGGTCTCCCCCTGTATACGACACGAAGAAGTCCGGGTCGGTAGCCTCGTCGCCTCCCCTGGTCACCTCTCCAGCATGCCACTACCACCCACCGCACAAGCCGCGGGCTGTCGCCTGGCCGACCAGCCATCGACGCGGGCGGATGAACCACGGAAGATTTTCACAATCCGTCGGCTGTGGGTTCGGGTCCACTCGTCCCACCACTCTGCGTTGTTAACCGTATGGCCGTCGCGAATACGTTTGCTCTATTGGCTGGGGCGATCCGCGCGGTGAAGAACGGACAGGTTCCTGGCAGGAGTTTGTGAACCGGGCCCGTACGCCCGACAGCAGGCGATCATGTCAACCGTAAAAGTCCAGTTCGCAGGCTGAAACCCGGATTTCGGAGTCCGCACGTATCCCCGTCATGCCTGGCGTCCCCGCCATGCGGACTGACCTGGACCGCATCGACTTCGAGGTGTAGCGTCAATACGATTTTTACCCGCCCGGAATGATCAGCGGGTGATGAGCGGCGAGTCAGTGTACGGGCGCTCGTGGTCGATCCGGGAGTAGCCGTGACCACAGGGGATTCGAGTCTGCGGCACCAGCGCAGCACGCTTGAGCGGGAGTGGGCGAGGTGGATCACGACGCGCCAGGACAGCGCCGTGCTGCGACCGCTCGTCGCGCAGTCCTGGGCTCGCTCGGTGCGCGTCGTGGACCCGGCGCGGGACAGCGCGCCCTCGGCTGAGGACCTGGATCCCGCGGCCATCTGGCGGGACTCCCCGCTGCGTGAACCGATACGTGAGCTCGGCGACGAACTGCGCGCCATCGCCGACGACGCCGGGTTCATCGTCGGGGTCACCGACGAGTCCGGCGGGATGTTGTGGACCTGCGGTGGGCGGGTGATGCGGCGGCGAGCCGAGCGGGTCAACTTCGCGCCGGGCAGCCGGTGGGATGAGCGGGCGATGGGCACCAACGCGATGTCACTCGTGCTTCACTACGGGCGGCCGGCCAGCGTGTTCTCCGCCGAGCATCTGGTTGAGGCGCTCCACGAATGGTCGTGCTGGTCGGCGCCGATCCGCGACCCCAACGGGCAGACGCTCGGCGTGCTGGATCTCTCCACCACCTGGAACCGTTCGCACCCACTTGCCATGTCCACCGTACGGACGCTGGTAACCGCGATCGAGTCGCGGCTGCGTCCCTCCGGGTCGGTCACGGCCGCCACGTCCGGGGTGCGGCTGCGTTGCCTCGGCAGCGGCACGGCGCTGTGCGACGGTGTGCCTCTGCGGTTGCCGCCGCGCCAGCTGGAGATCCTCACGCTGCTCGCGCTGGAGGCGGACGGCTTCTCTCCGGAGGGGCTGCGCGCGGCCCTGTACGGTGATCAGCAGATCACCGCCACCACTCTCAAGGCCGAGGTGTCCCACCTGCGTCGGACCCTCGGCGGAGCGCTGACGAACCGCCGGTACGCGCTGACCGCGCCGATCTCCTGCGACGCTGCCGACGTACTCGTCGCCCTTGCTGACGGGGACGCTCCTGCCGCTGTGCGCCGCTACACGGCGCCGCTGCTACCGCACTCGGAAGCACCGGGTATCACGATGTGGCGCGAGCACCTCGCGGTGGCCGTGCGGGAGGCGGTGCTGGCTTCCGAGCAGGCGGAGCTCGCTCTGTTCTATGGCCAGCGTCATCCCTTCGACGCGCAGGTCCATGAGTACGCACACCGACTGCTGCCGCCGCACGACGCGCGCCGGGGCATCGCCGCTGCCCGGCTTCAGGCCGCGTTGCGCGAGTGAGCGACCGCTCCCACTGACATCGGTTCATCCCAGCTGACACCGGTTCCATCCCAGCTGGGCGTGGTTTCCCGATCGGACGACGACTTCCGAAACATGCCAGGGCAGCCGGCCGTCGCCACCAACCTTTCGCCAACCTCACGTGTGCAGGGTGCTCTACATCACACATTGACCACCCGATGACGGTGGACGACATCGGCCAGGAGCGCACCCATGGCATACACCCCGCCAGGCGCCGAGGGCAGCATCGTTCAGTTCGCCCAGCGCTACGAGAACTTCATCGGTGGCACGTGGGTGCCCCCGACCGAGGGCCGCTACTTCGCCAATCCCTCACCGGTCAACGGTCAGGTGTTCTGTGAGGTCGCCCGCTCCAGTGCCGCGGACATCGACCTCGCCCTGGACGCCGCGCACGCCGCCGCGGCGAAGTGGGGCCGGACATCGGTGACCGAACGCGCCAACATCCTCAACCGGATCGCGGATCGGATCGAGCAGAACCTGGAGAAGCTCGCGGTCGCCGAGACCTGGGACAACGGCAAGCCGGTCCGCGAGACGCTGGCCGCCGACCTGCCGCTCGCGGTGGACCACTTCCGGTACTTCGCGGGGGCGGTGCGAGCCCAGGAGGGCAGCATCGGAGAGATCGACGCGGACACGGTCGCCTATCACTTCCAGGAACCGCTTGGCGTGGTCGGTCAGATCATCCCGTGGAACTTCCCCATCCTGATGGCCGCGTGGAAGCTCGCACCCGCGCTGGCAGCCGGCAACTGTGTGGTGATCAAGCCTGCCGAGCAGACTCCGGCCAGCCTGCTGCTTGTGGTCGAGCTGATCGCCGACCTCCTGCCGCCGGGGGTGCTGAACGTGGTCAACGGCTTCGGCGTCGAGGCGGGCAAGCCGCTGGCCTCGAGCGGCCGGGTCGCCAAGATCGCGTTCACCGGTGAAACCACCACCGGGCGACTGATCATGCAGTACGCCAGCGAGAACATCATCCCGGTGACCCTTGAGCTGGGCGGCAAGAGCCCGAACATCTTCCTGCCGGACGTGCTGGCCGCCGACGACGACTTCCTGGACAAGGCCGTCGAGGGTTTCGTCCTGTTCGCGTTGAACCAGGGTGAAGTATGCACCTGCCCGTCCCGCGCGCTGATCGCCTCCTCGATCTACGACGAGTTCATTGGCCGCTGCATCGAGCGGACCAGGGCGATCGTGGGCGGCGACCCGCTCGATCCCGCCACCATGATCGGCGCTCAGGCCAGCAACGATCAGTACGAGAAGATCCTTTCCTATATCGACATCGGCATCAGGGAGGGCGCCGAGATCCTCACCGGCGGCAGCCCCCGCAAGGTCGACGGCCTCGAGGGCGGCTACTACGTCGAGCCGACAGTCTTCCGGGGCACCAACGACATGCGGATCTTCCAGGAGGAGATCTTCGGTCCGGTCGTGTCGGTGACCACGTACGACTCGCCGGACGAGGCGCTCAAGCTGGCCAACGACACGCTCTACGGTCTCGGTGCCGGGGTGTGGAGCCGGGACATCAACACCGCGTACCGGTTCGGCCGGGAAATCAGGGCCGGTCGGGTATGGGTGAGCAACTATCACTCCTATCCCGCGCACGCGGCGTTCGGTGGGTACAAGAAGTCCGGGATCGGCCGGGAAACCCACCGGATGATGCTGGACCACTACCAGCAGACCAAGAACCTGCTGGTCAGTTACTCGCCGAAGAAGCTCGGCTTCTTCTGATGGACCTCGTCGGCCAGGGAGACGGCCGGGGGAGGCGCACCGAGCGCGTGCGGCTCACCCCGGCCGCGGAGGAAGTCCTGCGCGTACTGGTCGACACGCACGGCCCGGTGATGTTCCACCAGTCCGGGGGCTGCTGCGATGGCAGCGCCCCGATGTGCTACCCGCGCGGCGAGTTCCGCGTCGGCGGCGCCGACGTGCTGCTTGGCCGGGTTGCCTGTGACACCCCGTTCTGGATGAGCGCCGACCAGTACCGCTACTGGCAGCACACCCACCTCACGGTGGACGTGGTGCCTGGCAGGGGCAGCGGGTTCTCCCTCGAAGCGCCGCTGGGTGTGCGCTTCCTGCTGCGCTCGAGGCTGTTCACCGACGCCGAGTCCGAACAGGTCCGCGCCGAAGCGTCGCTGCCCACCGGCGCGGACGTGCCGGTGGCCGGGCAGTGAAACCGCCCGTGGTCCACTGACAGGGTGGACGGTCCGAATGGCGGCTTCCTGACCGCGGAAGATGTCTGTCAGGCACTGTGCGCAGCGCCCGTACCGGCGGGCAGCATTGTCGGCTTCGCCCCGGGAACCGTCCCGGGAAAGCCCGGCCTGTACGCCTGGTGGGCTGTTCCAGGGGCGCTTCCGGGAATACCGAGACCGGCTCATCCTTCCCTGCCCCTTGGGTTGCTGTACGTCGGCATCGCGAAGGTCGGCCTCCGGCAACGCGTCGTGGGGCAGCATCTCGGCGCGAACACCGGTTCCTCCACCTTCCGTTTCACGCTCGCGGCACACCTTGTGGCCGATGGTCAACTGACTCCGTACAGGAGGGCGAAGAAGGTCCTGCTGCCGCCGGCACAGCTTGACTGGCTTCTCCGCTGGCAGGTTTCGCACCTGTCCGTCTCCTGGATAACCAGGGAGGAACCAGCAGCGGTCGAGACTGCTGTGATCGGCGCTATGAGACCGCCGCTCAACAGCGACGACAACGGAGACCATCCCTACCGGCAGCCGCTGCGCGACATCCGCGCCGCCTTCCGGCTCAGGGCGACGGATGGCCGCAGCGCCGGCGAGTAGCGGTCGCTGGACATCCACATCTCGGGCGGCCGACGGTTGCCGCTCACAGCAACGTGAACGGACGCCGGCGGACGACCACGAACAGACGGCAGGTCCGTCGACTCGAGCTGACGAAAAACGGTGAATCTTCACGAACGCCACAAACGTGACTGTTCGCTGAAGTTACCCCGGTTTCGTTCACGGGCAGGGTTGTGAACGGCTGCGGATTCCTAACGGAAGGGACCATGTCGATCATGGCCTCTTCTTGGCCGGGCCGGTTTCGGTATGGATTCCCGTAAACCCTATCGGGATAGTAGGCTTTGTCTACATCACATGCAGAGGGGGTCACGATGACCGCCACCCGTACCGCGCCTTACGAGGTCCGCCAGGCCAGCCCCGTTCTCGGCGCCGAGATCGTCGGCGTCGACCTGGCCAACGGCGTCGACGACGCCACCGCCGAAGCCCTGCGCGACGACTTCTGGAAGTACAAGGTGCTGGTCCTTCGCGACCAGCACCTGTCGCCAGACGCGCATGTAGAGGCTGTACGGATCTTCGACGAGCCGTTCGACCACCCCAAGTGGCTGTACCGCCATGAGGACAACCGGCTGGTGTACGTCTTCAACCTCGAGAAGGCCGGCGGGGCCGCGAGGTGGCACATCGGCGGTATCTGGCGGAACCCGCCGTTCACCATCGAGTCGCTGACCTATCAGGTGGTGCCGGAGATCGGCGGTCGCACACTGTGGGCCGATCTGCAGGCCGCGTACGACGGCCTGTCCGAGCCGTTCAGGCGGCTGCTGGAATCGGTCAGCGCCGTGTACAGCGACTACCCCGGGGACGGGACCTACGACCGACCGCCGGCGACCGGGGTCATCGAGCACCCGGTGGTGCGCACACACCGCCACACCGGCCGCAAGGGGCTCTTCCTCAGCTCGTCCTTGCTGCCGACGTAGTAGTAGAGGGGCGCGGTCGGTGTCCAGAGCCTCCGCGGCGTCGCGGAGGGTGGCTGTGAACCCGCGCTCCTTGAAGACGTGGGCGGCCGTCTGGATGATCTCCTTGCGTCGCGCAATCTAGCTGGCGCTGCCGTCCTGGAGGGCGGCCTTGCGCCGTGCTTCGATGCCGCTGTTGGCCATGCATCCAGTAACCTCCGGCGGGGCGGCTCCCTGGTAAGGAGCGGCGGCGGTGTCGGCGCAACAGAGGATGGCTCTGGACGAAGGTAGCACCGGCTGGTCATCGACGCCGCGGCGGCCTTTGGGACCCAGGCGATCACCGTCCTGGGCGGGTGCGGATGAACGCGGATGAACAAGGCCCGAGCGTCGGTCGCGACATCACGTCTCGAAGCGTTTCTGGTCGCGGAACGGCAACGTGGTGGCTTTACTCCTCGTCCCAGCGCTGCTGGTGGGGGATGGCCTCGCGGGCGACGAACTTCCGGGCGACGGCTCGGAAGTCCTCGTGGTCCTGCCCGTAGAGCGTGCGCTCCACCGTGGAACTCCTCGGTCGGGGTGTTCGATCGGAACAGAAAAATCTTGTTTACCGATCGCTAAAAAGGCGGAGGTGGACGGTAGGACCGGCGGAGTGGAGGGCCAATCCGCTGCGGCCAGAAAACTTCCGCACGTTTATTTCGATCATGCCTTCTAGCTGTTCAGCAGGCATATCTTGGCTACTGGTACCGGGATCGCCGCAGCTTGACGAACGCGGCCGTCGGAGCCTAGCGTGCCTGTTTATCGATCGATAAATAAATGATCGTGGTTTGCGTGAGGGATCGTGAAGGTCCAGGGGAGGGGCGACAGCGAACGGGTCGCCCCGACCGGTGAAAGGAGCGCAGGATGAGCGACGCTGTGATCGTCGATGTGGTACGGACCGCGTCCGGTAAGGGCAAGCCGGGCGGGGCGCTGTCCGCCGTTCACCCGGTGGACCTGCTCGCGGGCGTGCTCCAGGCGCTCATCGAACGCACCGGCCTCGACCCCGCCCTGGTCGACGACGTCATCGGCGGCTGCGTCTCGCAGGCCGGCGAGCAGGCGGTCAACATCACCCGTAGCGCGCTGCTCGCTGCCGGGCTGCCCGAGTCGGTGCCCGGTACCACCGTCGACCGTCAGTGCGGCTCCAGTCAGCAGGCGGTGCACTTCGCCGCCCAGGGCGTGCTCGCGGGCGCCTACGACGTGGTCATCGCCTGCGGTGTGGAGTCGATGAGCCGGGTGCCGATGGGCTACCCGGCTCAGGGGCAGGACACCACCGGGACGCTGCTGGGCCAGCGCTACCCCGAGGGCCTGGTCCCGCAGGGGGTGTCCGCCGAACTGATCGCCGCCCGCTGGAAGCTGGAACGCCAGGAACTGGACGCCTTCTCGGCCCGTTCCCACCAGTTGGCCGCGGCCACCGCCGCCGGCGGCGGTTTCGACCGGGAGATCGTGCCCGTGGGCGACCACCGGGTGGACGAGACCGTCCGTCCCGGCACCACCGTGGCGGGGCTGGCCGGGCTGAAGCCGGCCTTCCTCGGCGTCCCCTCGGCGGCGCGCTTCCCGGAGATCGGCTGGCACATCACCCCGGGCAACTCCTCCCCGCTCACCGACGCGGCCTCGGCCACCCTGATCGTCAGCGCCCGGGCCGCCGACCGGCTGGGCCTGCGTCCCCGGGCCCGGTTCCACGCCTTCGCCGTCACCGGTTCGGACCCGGTGCTGATGCTCACCGGCGTCATCCCGGCCACGCAGAAGATCCTCGCCCGCGCCGGGCTGTCCATCGACGACATCGACGCCTACGAGGTCAACGAGGCGTTCGCGCCCGTCCCGCTGGTGTGGCAGCGCGAGCTGGCCGCCGACCCGGAGCGGCTGAACCCCCGCGGCGGCGCGATCGCGCTCGGCCACGCCCTGGGCGCCTCCGGCGTCCGGCTGCTCGCCACCCTGGTCAACCATCTCGAGGCGACCGGCGGCCGGTACGGTCTGCAGACCATGTGCGAAGGCGGTGGGATGGCCAACGCCACCATCATCGAACGCCTGTAAACGCCTGTAAACGCCTGTAAACGCCTGTAAACGCCTGTAAACGCCTGTAAACGCCTGTAAACGCCTGTAAACGCCTGTAGGCGAATGGAACGCTGCCGGGAGAACGAAGGGCTACCGGGGGCGCAAGCGTCGCGATCACGTTTCTTTCGTGCCGGTGGGCGGCAGGCCCACCGGCACGCCAGGGAAAGACCGCACTCTGTGGGAGGAAAGCTCCGTGAACATCGAAGGCAGTGTCGCGTTCATCACCGGCGGGGCCTCCGGTCTGGGCCTGGCCACCGCGCACCGGCTGCTGGACGCCGGCGCGTTCGTCGCCCTGGCGGACCTGCCGTCCTCCGACGGCGCGGCCGTGGCCGCCAAGCTCGGGGACCGCGCCGTCTTCACCCCCGCCGACGTCACCAGCGAACAGGACGTCACCGCCGCCCTCGACACCGCCGGGCGACTCGGGCCGATACGCGTCGCGGTCAACTGCGCCGGCGTCGGTACCCCGGGCCGGGTGCTGGGCAAGGACGGCCCGCTCCCGCTGGAGCTGTTCGCCCGCGTCGTCCAGATCAACCTGATCGGCACCTTCAACGTCATCCGGCTGGCCGCCGCCCGCATCGCCGCCCACGACCCCGTCGACGGCGAACGCGGTGTCATCGTCAACACCGCGTCGGTGGCCGCCTACGACGGCCAGATCGGCCAGGCCGCCTACTCCGCGTCCAAGGGCGGCGTCGTCGGCCTGACCCTGCCTGTCGCCCGCGACCTCGCGGGCAGGCAGATCCGGGTGGTCACCATCGCCCCCG
Organism: Protofrankia symbiont of Coriaria myrtifolia; assembly: GCF_900634755.1. Lineage (NCBI taxonomy): Bacteria > Bacillati > Actinomycetota > Actinomycetes > Frankiales > Frankiaceae > Protofrankia > Protofrankia symbiont of Coriaria myrtifolia. Next base: position 11,015 of record NZ_CAAAFS010000289.1, on the reverse strand, counting down.
GCCTGTTCGAGACCCCGATGCTGGCCACGCTGCCGGAGGAGGCCCGTAACTCCCTGGGTGCGCAGGTACCGCACCCCAGCCGGCTCGGCCGTCCCGAGGAGTACGCTGCCCTCGTCCAGCACATCGTGGACAATCCCATGCTCAACGGTGAGGTCATCCGCCTGGACGGCGCCATCCGCATGGCCCCCCGATGACTGCCCTGGTGATTCCTTGAGGAGTCCCGCGTGAACACGGCACCGGATGCGGCCGCCGGTGCCGCGAAGCGGTGGCGCGAATACCCGCCGCTGAACCTGCACCCGGTGCTCAGGCACGCCATGGAGGCGTTCAACGAGCACGGCTACCACGGCACGTCGGTACGCGACATCGCCCGCCGGGTCGGGGTGACCGTCCCGGCGCTGTACTACCACTACGAAAACAAGCAGGTCCTGCTGGTCACCCTGATCGAGACCTCCATCCGCGACGTTCTCGACCGCTGCCGGGCCGCGGTGGCCGAGGCCGGCGACGAACCGGTGGCCCGCTTCTCGGCCATGGTCGAGTGCGTCGTGCTCTACATGACCAACCGCCGTGGGCTGGCCTTCCTCGACACCGAGATCCGTAGTCTCGAACCGGAGAACCGGGCCCGGTATATCGCGCTGCGTGACTATCTGGAGCACATGTTGCTCGACGCGGTCGAGGCGGGTGTCGCCCAGGGGGCCTTCACCACCCCCATCCCGGCCGACGCCAGCCGGGCGGTCCTGACCATGTGCCAGAGCGTGGCCACCTGGTACTCCCCGGACGGGCCGCTGCCGCCGGAGGCGATCGCCGAACGCTACGTCCTGCTCTGCCTGAGCACGGTCGGCCACACCGGTGACCGCACCCTCGGGCCGGGCCCGCCGGCCGGCGCCCAGCGCGGCCGCCCGCGGGCGGTCACCGGCACCCGCAACGCTTTCCGGTGACCGGGGAAACCCCAGTCGCGGAGATCGACGTAAAATGCGACCCGCGTCGCCTGGTGGGGTCCTGGATGTTCGTCGGGGCTGGCTGCGGCCCCTTTGTTTTCCCTCGGCTGGTGGAGGGAGTGCATCCCTCCGGGGGAGGCTTCGCTCCCGTGACGCCTCTTAACGTCCGGAGTGACGGTCGTCATATTTGTGATGGCCGTAACGGCTCCGGCTAAGGAGGTCCTCGTTGGGACGCATGCCGCAGGACGTGGTGTCACACGAACTCGATCTGCTCTGGCAGTCGATCTTCACCTGGGTGAGCTGGGCCCTCGTACTCGGTATGATCGCGGTCGCGATCTATCTGTGGCGCAGGGAGCGGACGCCGTTCTATCTCTGCGCGCTGCTCGCGGCGGGCGTCGGGGCGTTCGCCGAGCCGCTGTACGACGTCGCCTTCGACCTGTGGTTCTTCGACGCGGACAGCGCCGGCCACCCCGGCGCGATGTGGTCGCACTTCAGCGCCTTCGGGGTCGTGCAGCCCAACTGGTCACACAGCGGCTACATCATCCTGTACGCCGCCGTCGCGCTGTACGCGGGGCGGCGGATGTACGAGGGCCGTCTGAGCCACAAGGGGCTGTTCGCGATCTGGGGGGCGGAGATCCTCACCTCGTGCGTCTTCGAGACGATCGGTACCGGCGTCGACGTCTACACCTACTACGGCCCCTACGAGCTGCGGATCTGGAACTACCCGGCCGTGATCGGCGTGCTCGAGGGCACCCAGACGGTCCTGTTCACGGTCCTGGCCGTGCAGATCTGGCGGCGCGTCTCCAGCCCGTGGGGTCTGACCTCGCTGTTCGCCGCCTTCCCGGTCACGATGTTCGGGGCGAACTTCGGCATCGGCAGCCCCGTCATCATCGCGCTGCACCTGGACGGCGAGGACTTCTCCCGCGGGCTCGTGTGGGCCGCGACCTTCCTCACGATCGGCCTCTGCGTGCTGGCCATCCACGGCGCGTCGAAGTTCCTTCCTCGGCCCCGCGGGATCGCCGAGCCCGACGGCCTGCCCGTCCCGCCACGCGAGCGCGCACTGCTGGTGTGACCTGACCGTGGGTGACCTGACCGTGGGTGACCTGGCCGTGGGTGACCTGGCCGTGGTGTGACCGCGTCCACCGCCCGGAGGGGCCCGGCCCGGGTCAGCGCCCCTCCGGGCCTGACGAGACCGGCATCGTCAGAGTTACTACCGCAGAACTGATCTGCCCTGGCGGAGTCGCCTGTGTGACGAGCTTGCTACCTGCCGGAATTTCGGCCCTGCCCAAGGCGTACGCGTCCGGCGGGGCGTTCCCCGTCCTGCCTGAATGGTTGATCCATCTCGGTGCTCGGACCGCTGTTGTCGTAATGGAAAGACCTGCCGTGCTCGCGGCCTTTCTTCTCGGTATCGCGAATTCCCCGGACGTGCCTGTAGCCGTCCCGGTTTCGTTCAACGGATGAACGGATGAACGGAGGACCGGCGGCGGGCGCTGGGACGGGCGAAGCTGGCAGAAGCTGACGAAAGCTACCGGGGGCCTTCAGCGAACTGCTGGGAAAATCATGCGTCGCCATGACCAGCTGATTCCGCCGGCCGTATCAGCTTCGGCCTCGCGGAAAAATGGCGCTGCCGTCGAATCCGGGTGATTCACCCCTTGTTGATGCCTGTCTTCGGATTTGGGGTCTTCTGCTCGCCTGCGGCGGTCGCGTTGACGACAGGAACAGCTACGGGGTCACTGGCCGTGGTGTCATGCGCTCCGCTCCCACATGGCGTTCCGCTGCGGAGGGTCCCCATGACATCGGCTTACCCTGTGACCTGGTGGAACGTCGAGGTCCTGCGCGACGGGGGGAACTCCCCGCGGCGCGACGAGAAGCCCGCCCGGGCGCCCGGCGAATCGATCGTGAGCCAGGCTCCCGCGCTACGTGACCGGGAGATCGGCCAGTTGGTGTCGGTGCCCTCACGGACGAACGCTGGCGCTGGCTCTGGCCCGCTGGTTATTTGTCCCGAATTACCGGATGTCCGTGCGGCGGAGAACGAGTTCGTCGGGCGGGGACTCCCCTCGGGGCCGATGCCGGTATGAGGTTCACCGACCGGACGCTGCTGCGTTTCCTCGACGCCGCCGAACTCGGCGCGCTCCTGCCGCCGAGGACGGGCCGGGCGCTCCTCGACGCGGCATACGACTTCGACGACCTCGCCGTCGGCGACGTTTCGGGGGTGAGCGCACGCCTCGTCGCGCTCGCCCCGGCACTCGCGCCGGAGCTGCCGGTCACCGTGACGGCCCGGCCCCTCGGCGGCGGACAGGAATGGCAGGTGACCGGCTCGTGGCAGTCCGCGGCCGCGCCGACGGTGCACGCCGTCCTCGACGTCACGGTGACCGCGGCGACGCGCGGCGTCCGGACCGACGTCACGGCGGTCGAGGTCGAGCCGCTCACCGGGCTGCAGGCACAGATCGAGGCCGCGGTCGACCTCGACGCGGCGCTCGACGCGATCGCCGCGCACGTCACCGACGCCCCCCGGGACGCGGTGGCGCAGGTGCTCCGGCGCCGCGGCCTGACCACCCTCGACGCCGTCCGGGACGCCTTCGGCCCGGCCCGGCAGACGAGCCGACTCGTCCTCACGCTCGTCAGCGACGCGACCGGCGCCGACGTCGAGCGGCCCTACCGGCTCACCATCCTCGCCCACGCCGTCGAGGACCTCGGCACCGGCCTGCTCGACGCGGTGGCGACGCTCGCGGCGGCCCGCCTCGGGCTCGACGCCGTCGCGGACCCGCCGGCCCGCCCGCCCGGTGTCACCGTCCGAGAGGGTCGCCCCGGCCTCGTGATCTTCCCCGCGGCCGCGCTCGACGACGCGGACCTGCCGGTCGTCGCGGGCGAGCGGCCCGCCGACGACGCGGCCCGCCGCGCGAGCCGGCTGTCCGAGCTCACCTCCCGGCTGCGCAGCAGCGGGATCGTCCCGGTCGTGATCTGACCGCCGGCCTCGAAGGAGAACCATGAGCGTCCCCACCGCCGAGTACCCGTACGTCAAGGTCACGATCGACACCAGCGGCCTGCAGCCGACGGCGACCCGCGCCTTCGGCAACGTCGCCGTCGTCGGGTCGGCCGGCGGCTTCGGCACCGCCGTGCCGAACACACCGGTCCTGGTCGGCAGCGAGGCCGAGGCCCGCACCCTCTTCGCGGACGTCGACCAGACCACCGGGGCGATCGCGAACAAGGGGCAGGCCGCCGGCCCGCTCTACCGGTCGATACGGGAGGTGCTCCTACAGCGCCCGGGCGCGTCCCGGGTGTACGCGGTCGCGACCGACGACTCGGGCGGTGGCCCGAACTGGGCGGCGGCACTTGCGACGATCGCGACCGCGCCGGTCCAGCTGGTCAGCCTCGCCCGGGTCACCGACCCGGCAACGCTCGCACTGCTGAAGACCCATGTCGAGAACGCCAGCGGCGCCGGCGCCAGGCGGATCGGCGTCGCGATGGTCGACCCCGACCTGGCGGTGGGCAACGGCCAGACGTTCGCGGACGCCGCGGACGCCGCGTACGGCGGGCTGAAGAACGGCGAGGGCCGGCTGGTGCTCGTCGCCGCGCGGGTGGCGACGGCCGGTGGCGTCCCGGTCAGCGACGTCGCGGCGTGCGCGATGGCGACGATCGCGGGGTACCAGCCGCACATCAGCGTGCTGCTCAAGCAGGTTGCCGGCGTCGAGATCCCGCTGCCGCAGCAGTTCACCGGCACCGAGGTCGCCCAGCTCGCCGAGAAGGCGATACTTCCGCTCCTCGACCCGGAGTACATCGCCGGCGAGGGGGTCTTCCTCGGCTCCGGGCGCTCGTACAACCCGGTCGACCCGTCGCGCCTGTACGTCGACGTCGTCCGCGTCCTCGACGACCTCGAGTTCCGGCTCAGGGGCGGCCTCATCGGCGCGATCGGGAACGTCCGCATCGACCGGCTCGGCATGGAGGGCCTGCGCGGCAGGTTCGACGCGATCCTCGAACCGCTGCGGTCGGCCCGGGTCATCGACGGCTACACCGTCGACATCCCGGTGCTGCCGATCCTCGAGACCGAGGAGGCGGACCGCTCACCCGGAGCGAAGACGGTGCTGACGTCGACCAGGACCAGCCGGGCGGTCGACGTCATCGTCACGGTGGCGTACGCCGGCTCCGTCCACTTCCTCGACATCAAGCTCGCGCTGACCGTCTGACCGTCTGACCGTCTGACCGCCTGACCGCCTGACCGCCTGACCGCCTGACCGCGTTCCTCCGGACGCATCGACCGAGCCCTCCCCGAGCCGACGGGCCCGCCGGTGGGCTCACGACCGAAAGGCAGCACCGATGGCCACGTGGACCAAGACCCGGTTGGCGGTGGTCGTCGACGGTGACACCGCGCACCCGCTGACGCCGATCGACTCCTTCTCACCGACGTTCGCGCTCAACACCGAGGTCGTGCACTCGATCGAGGCGACCCACGTCGGCTGGATCGCCAACCCCGACAGCTTCACGTTCTCGTTGTCCGTCAAGGCGATCGGCGGGGCCTCGGCGAGGCTCACCCAGCTGGCCCTCGAGGGCAGGGAGTTCTCCATCGGCCTGTACAAGCAGACCGGCAGCGCCGACGAGTGGGACTTCTCGACGCTCGTGCTGACGAAGTGCCTCATCACGTCGGCGTCCCCGTCGAACGCGACCGTCAGCGGCGCCCCGGTGGCGACGTTCTCCGGTATCAGCCGGCACGTCGACGTCACCCCGAAGAACGGTCCGGCCATCGCCCGGCCGACGTTCACCGCCTGATGGAAGGGCATGTGGAGGGCTGGGGGCGGGTCGACCCGGACGCGCTCGCGCGGGACGACACCGGCGCCGACCCGCTCGGCGGCCGCGTGGAACGGACCGGCATCGCCCTCGTCCGCCGCGGCGAGACGGTGACCGCGGAGGGTGACGGTGCGGCCGTCGTGCGGCCCGGCCAGGGTGCCGCGCCGCCCGGCGTCGTGCTCGAGATCCCGGTGACGGTCGAGATCGGCCCGACCGTCGAGGAGATCACCGAGGCGGCCGCGGAGCTCGCGCTCCGCCGGCTGCGGGAAGCGCTCGCCGCCCGGGCGCTGGGCTGACCGGGCAACCGGCACCGTCCGGCCCAGCCGGACGGACGGCACGGACGGCACGGACGCGGGGACATGGGGACTACGGGAACGCGGAAAGGAGGAGACGACGATGACGGCACCGACCGAACGGTCGAGGCGGCCTGCGACGGACGGGACGGCGAGCGCGTACGGTCCCCGGCTGCGCCTGCCGGTCAGCGTCCGGGTCACCCCGGACGCCACGGGCTGGGTGTCCGCGGAGGCGGTCCGGGCCGGGGTCGCGGACGCCGTCGCCGCCGCCTGCGCGCGCTTCCCGCTGTCGGTGCTCGGCATCCGGCCGGGTGACGTGACGACCGTCGCCGTCGGCGCGGCCCCGTCCGAAGCCGGCCCGCGGGTCCCCGAGACGCTGCTCGCGGCGGCCGAGCGGGGCGCGACCGACGGCGCGGCCCGCGCCGGTTTCCGTTCCCGAGCCACGGCCCGCGGCCCGGCGCGGGTGGACGACCCGCCCGCCGAGCCGTTCGACCCGTCCCGGATCCGGTACACGCCGACCGGCACGACCTACGAGATCCCGTTCTTCGACGGCGGGACGACCCGGGTGCCGCTGCGGGACGACGCGAACCGGCGGGAGCCGTGGCTGCCGCCGGCCGGGGTTGCCGTAAGCGTCGAGGAGGCCGTTCGGATCGCCTGGCGGTGGCACCTCTACCGGCACGGTGGGCCGGCGCTCGACCGGGAGCTTCCCGGATACCACGGCTTCATCCGGACGACGAGCGGGGCGTTCCTCCGCTTCCTGTTCCTCACCCGGGTCGACGCCGTCGGCGCCGACGGCATGCCGCTGCCCGGCCGCTACCGGCATGTCATGACAGTCGACAGCGGCGGCGAGTACGGCGGGATCGTCTTCTTCGCGAACAGCCCCAGGACCGCGTCACTGCCCTCCGGGCTCGGCACCGGGCAGGGCGAACTGTCCTTCGGTGAGGGGGCGGACACGATTCCCATCGTCTTCGCGCGCCAGCCGTTCCCCGAGGCCCTGCTGAAGGCCGGCGGCGGCGCGGGAGTCGGCTACATCGCCGCGCCGGGCGAGCAGGGCAGCCCCACCGCGCGGGACGACGTCGTCCCGCCCGACGACGAGCCGTCGGCCCTCGACGTCGCCGACATCCCGCGGTCCGACACCGGGACCCGGCGTGCCTGGCCCGGGGCGCCGGAAGCGCTCAGGGCACCGCTCGTCTGCCGTTCCTACCTCGTCGAGCCGAAGCTGTCCGACCTTGTCGACACCCGCAACCTCGTCGGCCGGATGCGTGCGCTCGCCGCCGCGCTCGCCATTCCCGAGTGCGGGTACGCCGGCATGTTCGCGCTGCACTGCGCCACCGCGATCAGCGGCCGGGCCAGGGGCGTCGCCGCCGCGAGCATCGCGTCCGGCGCGACGACCGAAGTGACCGTGCGCCCGGACGCCACCGGCAACAACGGCTTCGTCCACCTCACGCCGTCGCCGACGCCGGAGCTGCACTGGCTGCGCCGGCTCGCCGGCCTGGCCCGCGAGGTCGACATCTTCGCGGGGGACGTTGTCTCGACCTACCTCGACGCCGCCAACGCCCGGCTCGTCGGGATCGCCGACGGCGACCCGCCGAACGCCGCCGGCTGGGCGATCCGGTTCATCGGCGACCTCGCGGACGCGCTCCGCTTCGGCTACGAGAACGTCTTCGCCGAGACCTGCCGGTCGATCATGCTCCAGCAGCTGCGCAGCTCGCGCGCGGGCATCACGGCCCGGCAGCGGAAGCAGAACTTCGACGCCCTCGTCGAGGACATCGGCAGCAAGATCGAAAAACTCGGTGACCTCGTCCTGTGGCCGACGGTGCTGCTTCGGGCGATCGAGTACGCCGGGTCCGTCGGCCGGTCCGCCGGGACGGTCCGCGAGATCCTCTCGATCCACCGGGTCCGGCGCACCCGGGACGACTACTACGAGCTGCCCGCGCCGATCGAGAGCACCCCGCGCCGCATCCTCGACCTCGTCGGCGACGACCGCGTCGAGGAACGCGGCGGCGAGCGGGTCGCCGTCCACGACGGCCGCGCCTGGACCGCCGACCAGCTACGGGAGACGATCAACCAGCGCCGGCGGCTGCTCAACATGAGCGACCCGCTCTTCTACCAGGTGCCGGACCTGCAGACGATCGCCTTCCGCCGCGAGCTCGACCGCGGCTACCTCGAGCGGTACCTGCGCACGCTGCTCGCGGACATGCTCGCCGCGAACGAGCGGATGACCGGCGAGGCGACCGATCTCCAAGACGGGGCCCACTTCGCGCTGGCGGCGTCGAAGTACGCCGAACGCGAGGGGGGCCGGGACTGGCGGGGGCTGCGGTACACGCTCCAGGGCATCCACCAGCTCGCGGACGACGTCCTCGCGCCCGAGGTCCACGGGCTGCGGCTCTACGCGGCCGGGGTCGACCAGGCCATCGACCACAAGGCGGCCAGGGACAAGCTCCTTCAGTTCGCGTCCACCTTCGGGATCATCCTCCTCGGCCTGTTCTGCGCACCGCTGGGAGCCGTCGCCGCCGCCGCGATCACGGGCGCGGTCAGCATCGGTTTCGCCGTCCACGACGTCCTCGACGCCCAGCGGGAGACCGACCTCTACCACGCGCTGGAGGACCCCGAACTCTTCCAGCACTGGCAGGACGTCCAGCTCGACCAGCTGATGGCCGCGATCTCCGTCGCGTTCTCCGTCTTCGACGCCGCCGCGGTCGGCAAGGGCGCGCGGACGTTGACATCCGCCGCTCTCGAAGGGCTCAGGGTCGCGGAGAAGCAGGGCGCGCGGACCGCCGTCCGGCTCGCCGCGGCGGAGGTCCGCGAACGCGTCCTCAAGGGCCTCACCGAGGAGATGATCCAGCACGCCGTGCGCCAGGCCGTGCACGAGGCGGCCGTCGTCGCGGTGATGAACGAACTGCTGCCGCACGTCATCACACCCGTCCTCGTGCCGTGGATCCGCCGCCAGGCACAGGAGCACGGCACCGCCGCCGAGGTCGACGCCGCGCTCGGCCCGCTCGCCACCGGAGGCACACCGTGACGATCAGTGCCGGAGGCACACCATGACGATCAGTGCCGAATCCCTGCGGCCCGGGCTCGCGCGGCTCGCCCGCGAGCAGGCGCCGACGATGACACGGCTGCGCGAGGCGCTCGAGATCCTCTACCGCGACCGCGGGGACGGCCGTACCGCCGACGAGATTCTTCAGATCGTCCTGCTCTCCGTCGCCCGCGCCCACGAGCGTCGCACCCAGGGGGCGCTCGACAGCCTCAACCGAGCCCTCGGACGGATCCTGGGGGACGTCGAGGCCACCAGGCGGACCGGTGGGGCGCCGGCGACGCTGCGCGAACGCCCGCTGCGCGAGGCGGACCTGGCGGTCATCGCGGACGCCACGGAGGATCTGATGCGCTTCGAGGACGCGGTGAAGCGCCAGATCGCCGAGCACGACGAAGCGCTCAGCCACGCGGTCGCGGACGCGCTGCCGAGAACCGGGCCCGCTCCCGTGGTCCCGTTGCGCGGCGCGCTGTCGCTCGGGGAGGAGGTGCGGTCACAGGCCCGCCAGACGCTCGCGGCCTGGGCGGCGGGACGGACGGTTCCGGAACGCGGCGTCTCGTACGTCGTCAGCGACCCGAAGGCGCTGGCCCCGGCGATGGAACGGCTGCTGCGCGCGCTCGAGGCGTACCGCCGCAACCCCGGCCGGGACGCCGCCTCGGCGGCCGAGGCAGCCGCCCGGCTCCAGCGGGAGTGGGCGAGCGCGAACGAGGCGCTGCGGCAGGCGGCCGGCGACTTCGACGTCGTCGTCCACGGCGACGTCCTGCCCGGGCGGGCCCTGCCGCCAGGAGCGGCGCCGCCAGGAACACCGCACCCGGGAGCGGCATCGCGGGTCGGCGCGAGCGCCGAGGCCACGGCGCGGGCGGAGGGGATCCGGACCCGGCTCGCAGCCACCCCGTCCATCGCCGACCTGCCCCGCGCGCAACTGCTCGACGAGCTGCGGCTCGGCGGCCTCGACGTCATCGCCGAGGGCTCGCTGCGGGAGCCGATCGCCCGCGCCGGGTTGGAAAGGGCGCAGCTGAGCCCCGCGCAGATCGCCGCCCTGAAGACCGTGCCGCCGCGGCTTGCCACCCGGCTCGCGAAGCTCCTCGAGCGGTGGCAGCGCGCGCACCTCGTCGGCCCGGGCTTCGGCACCGAGCTCGTCGAGGGGATCATGCTCGCCCCCGAGGGCGTCAACCAGCTCGTCCAGAACAGGGGGTTCGAGGACGCGCTGCGCCGCGCGCACGGGCTCGGCGCGGACGTCCCGCTGACCGCCCGGGCGAAGGGCCGACGCCTGGCCATCCCGTTGCGGGACGGGGCCACCGAGGTGGTCGACGTCCTGGAGTCGGTGCACTACGAGATCCCGCGCGAGGGCCGGGAGCCGATCCGCTTCGACATCACCGTCAGCCCCGACGGGAGCTGGTCGGCCACCCATCACGGCAGCCTCGACGGGTACTGGCCCGCCGACGTCCCGCTGGCGGGCACCCGATGAGCGACCGGTCCTTCGTCGAGGAGTTCCTGCACCTGCCGTCGGCGACACTGCTCGCGCTGCCGCTCGCCGTCCCGCTCTTCGCGGTGAGCCGAATGTCGCTCAGCGAGTCGTACGTGCTGCCCCCCGTGGGGGCCGCGGCGTTCCGGGCGGCGACGACGGCGTCGATCGACACCGTCTCGCTGTCCGCGCTGCTCGTCGGGCCGCAGCGGCTGCTGTGGAAGAAGGACCTCGAGACCGTCGCCGCGGCGAGCCGGACCGGGGCGTCGCTCGGGTTCCTCCCGGACGGCATCACCCTGGTCAGCACCCTCGTCACCCGCACCCACATGCAGGTCACCGAGCTGTCCTTCACCGCCGCCGCGCAGCGGATCGACTGTATCGAGGTGAGCGTGACGTTGCGGCACGTCCCGAAGCCCGGCCCCCTCGACGCGCTCGTCGACCTCGGCGCGACCGCCGTGCTCTCCGCCGTGGAGTTCCTGACATGACCCTGCCCGCTTTGCCCACCC
>NZ_CAAAFS010000288.1:0-5251 GCF_900634755.1 Protofrankia symbiont of Coriaria myrtifolia | reverse complement strand
GCCGGCCGGCTGCGCGGCCACCTGCTCGTCGACGAGGTGACCGTCACCGCCGGGGCGCTCGTCGCCGCCGGGCCCACCGGCGCCCGGCTGTCCGTCGGCTGGCGCACCCTCGCCGCGGCGCCCGCGGCCGAACGATCCATCGCCGGGCAGTCCGTCGCCGGGCGGCTCGCTACCGGACAGCCCGGCGACGGGCCGTCCGTCCGGGAGGAGGATCCCTATGCCGGGCTCGTCTGACGTCGGCTTCGACGCCGGCTGGCGGCTGGACTTCCGGGCCGCGTCGGCCGCGGCCGGCAGCAAACCCCCGGTCAGCGTCGACCGCTCCGGGTACGACGCGGAGATCCAGGTCGTCTTCGAGAGCACGTGGAGCGCGCCCACGTTCACCGTGACGGTCGACGGGATGAGCGGGCAGGACGTCGACGCGATCCTCGGCGGCCCGTACCCCGAGGTCGAGATCGCGCTCGGCTGGCGGGACACCCCGGGCTCGTTCCTCTCCGCCGGCGCCGGCGTGCTCACCGCCGTGGGCCTCGGCCCGGCCCGGACGTCGACCCTGACGGCCGTCCTGGCCGGCCGGATCACCGCGCTCGAACGGACCGCGGGCGACGTCCGCTACCGCACCCGGTTCAGCGGCGTCGACTCCACGTGGGCGCGGCTGCAGCGCTCCTTCGTCTCCGGCACCCCGCTGCCCGCCCAGGGGACCGTCGTGGACTGGCTGCGTGCCCTGCTCGGCTCGCTCACACCCGCGGTCACCGTCGTCGCGGAGGGGAACCACCCGACGATCGACGGCCGGACCGAGCTGCGCGCCGGGGACCGGATCGCGGACGCCGTCCAGGCGCTCGCCCGGAGCGCCTTCCCGGACGCCCCGCACGGCCGGATCCCCGTCCTGCTGCGCGACGGGACGGTGCACGTCGGCACCTGGACCACCAGGCTCACCGGCGCGAACAACCACCCCCTGGACACCGCGACCGGTCTCGTCGACGCGACCCCGGCGCCGTACGAGCACGACGACCCGGCCAGGGACGACCCGTTCGCCACCTCCACCGCCGACGCCTGGGACGTCGTGCTCCTCGGCCGCCCGGGCATCAAGGTGGGGGACGCCGTCACGATCCGCCTCCCGGAGGTGGTGAAGAAGAAGGCGGCGGCGGGCCTCGCCGACTCCGTCGTCGGCGCCCTCGGTGGCGCCGCCGCGCTCGCGGCCCCGATCGTCGGCCTGCTCGCCCCGCCCACCCAGGCGAAACCCCGCGACTTCCGGGTCGTCTCGGTGACGCACACCCTCGGCCGCACCACCGGCTTCACGACGAAACTGCGCGTCGAGGGCGTCGGCGCGGCCGCGAAGCAGCCCGGGCCCACCACCGAGGCGCACCGGGTCGCCGAGACGATCGACGCCCGGATCGGCACGATGGCCCGGTCGCGCCGTGCCGTGGACGCCGGCATCGTCACCGCGCAGTCCGTCGCGGCCTCGGAGCGGCGGCACGCCCAGCGGCTCGATCTCGACGACGGCCTCGCCCAGGCCGCCCCGCCGAACGTCGCCGTCCGCGGCAGGCTCGACTCGCCCGCGACCCGCCTCACGAACAAGCCCTACGTCACACCCTTCGCCTACGGCGGCACCGGGCTCGTCGTCCCGCACTACCCGGGCACCCGGGTCGTGCAGCTCAACCACGACGGCGACCCGCGCAACGCGGTCGTCGCGGGCTGCGTGTGGGACGAGGGGTCCGAGCCGAGCAGCCAGGCCGGCGACTGGTGGCTCACCCTGCCGACGAACGTCGCCCCGGCAACGGACGGGGAGGACGTCACACCGGCACCGGACGGCAGGAGCGCCGCACCGGCGCCGGACGGCAGGGTGGCGAGCGACCTCGTCGACGCCAAGGGCGCCCGCGTCGTCAACGTCCTCGGCTTCGAGCTCACCGTCGGCGAGGACTCGATGCCGAATGTGGGCAAACGCCCCGACACCCCCGCCGCCGGCGTCCTCACCGTGAAGACGAAGAAGGGCAACGCGTCGATCTCCATCGACGCCGACGGCAACATCACGATCTCCACCGACAAGGAGATCCGGCTCAACGGAGAGAAGGTTGTCATGACGGTGAAGACCGGCGTCGAGGTGAACAAGGGGACGGCTTGAGCGCCGACCCGGGCGTGACCGCGCCGCCCGACAGCGCCGGTGCCCGGGCCGTCCTCGGCCGGGCTGTTCTCGGCCGGGGCCTCGCGCTCGTTCCCGTCCCGGGCGGGCAGCCCGCGGTGGACCTGGCGTGGGGGGCCGGCGGGCCACGGCTCGTCGAAGGCCCGGACAACCTCGCCCAGGATCTCGCGGTCGCCCTGCTCACCCCGGTCGGCAGCGACCCGTTCGACGTCGGCTTCGGGTTCGACGGCCTGCGGGTGCTCGCGCTCGCCCTCGGGCCGCTGCTGCGCGACCAGCTGCTGCGCGTCGCCGTCGTGCGGACCCTGCTCGCCGACGCGCGGGTCGTGGACGTCGTGGACGTCACCCTCGAGCCGCTCGATGCCAGCCGGCGCCAGGTCGTGCGCGCCACGGTGCGGACCGTCCTCGGCACCGACGTACCCATGACCCTCGGAGAGGTGGACCTCGGATGACCGACCCGACGACCGGCACGGACCTCGACGCGCTCGCCCGCAGTACTGCGAGCGGCCTCGACCACGGCGTGACCGCGGCCGGCTTCGTGCCCAAGCCGGTCGGGCGCATCCTCGACGAGAAGATCGCCCTCGCCCGGGCGCTCTTCGGCGCCGACGTCGACCTGACCTCCGGCAGCGTGCTGCGCACCCTGCTGGAGCTCGTCAGCGTCGAGGACGCCCGGATGTGGAGCCACCTCGGCCTCGTCTTCGACGACTCCTTCGTCTCGACGGCCACCGGGGAGGCGCTGTCCCGGCTCGGCGCCGAGCTCGGCCTGACCCGCCCGTTCCACCGCGCGACCGGCACCGTCAGGCTCGCGCTGGCCGGCGACCTGCCGCCGGAGGTCCCACAGCTCACGCTGCCGCGCGGCAGCCGGCTGCGGTCCCGCGGCGGCACGTCGGTGTTCCTCGCCGACCCGGTCCGGCTCGACGGTGTGACCCGGAGCGTGACCGCAGCGGTCACCGCGTTCGAGCCCGGCCCGGGCGGCGACCTCGACCCGGCGGCACAGGTCGACGGCGACACCCCGGGCCGCATCGACGCCTTCGACCCGGCGGACGCCAGGACGTCGGGCGCGGCCGCGCTCGTCACCGCCGGGACGCTGACGATCACCCACGGTGAAAAGCTTGCGGGCGGCAGCCTCACCTGGTCCGACGAGACCTACCGGGACCTGCTGCTCGCCTACCCGCGCACGCTGTGGACGCCGGACGCCCTGCGGGTCGCGGTGTCGCTCGTCCCCGGGGTCCGGCAGGTCCTCGTCAGGGACCTCTACGGCGGCCTCGACGTCAACCAGTCGATCTACGGCAACTTCTCCTTCGCGGAGCGGCTCTTCAGCGAGCAGCGCAGCCTCGGGAACCCCTACTACGTCACGGTTCTCGTCGCCCCCGACGAGTCCGTCGTCTGGGACGGGCCCGGCCAGCTCGCCGACCGGGTGCGCCAGGCCGTCGACACGGTCCGGCCGATCGGCATCGCGCCGTCCATCGAGCAGGCGCTCCAGGTCGGGGTCGGCCTGCGGGTCCGGCTCTCGCTGGACGGTCTCGCGGCGTCCGACACCGGGACGTCGGCCGGCACCACCGCGCTCGTCGGCCGGATCGTCGACCGGATCCGGCGCTACGTCGGCCGGCTGCGGATCGGCGAGCCGGTCCGGTACAGCGAGGCGATGTGGGCGGTGATGAACGAGCCGGGCGTCGCCGACGCCCGCGACCTGCGCCTGCTGCGCTACCCGCCCCGGCTGACCGACGCCGTCCTCGGCGCCGGTCAGCCGTACGGCGTCCAGGAGTTCGGCGTCGGCGAGGACGTGACGATCGGGCCCGCCGAAGTGCCGGTGCTGGTCACCGACCCGTCCGACGTCGTGGTGGCGTGATGAGCCGGGGCAGCGACCGGCCGGTCGAGGCCGCGGGCCTGCGCGCCGCCCTCGACCTGCTCACCCCGCCGTACGCCGCGGCCGCCGGGGCGCACGGCGTCCCGCTCGTCGACGGCGTCGTCGACGTCCCGGCGACGCGGGCGCCCGCGGTCCTCGTCCGGCTCCGGGTGCCACTCGAGCGGCGGGCGGTCGTCGTCCGCCGCGACGGTGTGCCGGCCACGCCGCCGGCCGTGTTCACCGCGTGGTCGGCGGCCGGATCGCTGCTGCCGCTCCTCGTCCCCGACCTGCCCGGAGGTCCGGACGGGCAGGACGGGCAGGACGGGCAGGACACTGTGGGGCCGCTGCGCCTCACGGTCACCGTCCGTGTCGTCGACGGGCCTGCGGCGCACGACCCGTCGACCGCGCTCGCCGCGGCGGCCGCCGGCACGGACCTCGCCGCCGCGGCCGCCGCCGGCCTCGTCGAGACGGTCGTCGTCGAGGGCCGGCTGGCCCGGACCGTATACCTGCTCACCGCGGAGAAGCAGCGGATCGCCGCCGTCGCCCGCGAGATCGCGGCATCCCGGCACGTCTCGCTCGCGCGCTCCGGCGCGCTCGACCGGACCGGCGCCGACCACGGCGTCCCCCGGTTCGCCGGCGAGGACGACGACGCCTACCGCGCCCGGCTGCGGATGGTGACGTCCTGGCGGCTGGCCACCCCGGCCGGCTTCGAACAGGCCCTCAACGGCGTCCCGGACGGCTCCGCGGACGGCGGCCCGAACACCGGCCTGCCGTCGGCGGTCGGGGTCGACGCCCGGTTCCGGATCGTCGACGAGGTCGACCGGCTCGCCGTCGCGGTGCGGATGGTCGAGGTCGTCCCACCCGGCGGGGCCGGCGGCGGATGGCGGCGACGGTTCGGCGAACTCGCCCGCGCCGGGCTGCTCCTCGACCTTGAGACGCCGCCGGCGGCCCGGCTGCCGGACGCCACCCGGACCCGGCTGCTCGAGGTCCGGCAGGTGCTGCGCGCCAACCTCGACCGGGCCCAGCCGGTCACCGAGCGGCGCTACCTCGCCGCCGTCGTCGCGACGTCCCTCGCGCGGGCGGTGCGCGTCCTGGAGACGCTCACCGGATCCGGCGCGCTCACCCTGCGCTCGGCGATGACCGAGGACGTCGACCCGCGGCTCGACCTCGGGCTCGGGGTCGCCGTCGACCCGCTCGACCCGGCCCGGGTGGACGCCGCGGTGGCCGCGGCCCGCGACGCCCAGCAGTCCGCCGCGG
Source organism: Protofrankia symbiont of Coriaria myrtifolia (assembly GCF_900634755.1). Classification (NCBI taxonomy): domain Bacteria; kingdom Bacillati; phylum Actinomycetota; class Actinomycetes; order Frankiales; family Frankiaceae; genus Protofrankia; species Protofrankia symbiont of Coriaria myrtifolia. Next base: position 17 of record NZ_CAAAFS010000288.1, on the reverse strand, counting down.
CCGGCATCGACCCGGCC
>NZ_CAAAFS010000287.1:0-13752 GCF_900634755.1 Protofrankia symbiont of Coriaria myrtifolia | reverse complement strand
CCGCCGGACGTCGTCGGCGCCGTCCTCGGCGCGCGGGTCCGCGACCGCGCCGACGACCCGGCCGCGCGCTGGCTGTTCGCCGCGGCGGGCCTCGACGCCACCCCGCTCGAGGACGGCTCGCTGCACCTGACGTCACTGCCGTCGCAGGGGCTCGTCATCGAAGGCCCCGGCGTGCTCGAGGCCGGCGCGTCGGCCAGCTACACCGCGCGGATCCACGGCGGTGGGTCTGGCCGCAACGTCCTCGTCGACGAGGCGTGGGCCAGGGCCGCGCCGAACCTCGCACACGGCGGGTCGCCCCCGGACGCCCTCACCCCGGCGACCCTCGACGCCCTCCTCGAACAGATCGCGACCGGCGTCCCGGGTATCCCCGAGGCGCTGCGACCGCTCGTCGGCGACGGGCTCGTCCCCGCGGCCGCCGACCAGTTCGCCGCGCGGGTCCGGGAGGCGTACGACGCGGACCTGCTCCTCGGCGTCGTCGTCGACCCGCACCTGAGGGCCTCGCGCCGGACGGCCCGGCGGTGGCCGCGGCCCGGCAGGCGCTTGTCGCCGACCTCGCGGCGCTCACCGCGGCCGGCTTCCACGCCGTGCGGGTGCTGCCGCATCCGGACGGCACCGACGTGCTCGTGCTCGCGTCCGTCTCGACGCTGCCCGGCGGGTCGAACCGGCCGGGCGAGCCCGCGCCCGCCGCATACCGCTGGTACGTCACCCCGTTCCCCCCGCCGGACCCGTCAGCGCCCAGGCCGCCGCTTCTCGAGCGGCCGGCCGACGCCCTCGGTGGCGGGATCCCCGGTGGCGGGATCCTCGGGCTGTCGCGGCTCGACCCGGAGGCGTTCGACTGGTCGTTCCGCCAGGGCGGGCCGCGGCTGCGCCGGCCGTTGCGCTGGGCTCCCGCGCCGCTGGAGATCCGCCGCGGGCTCGGCGGCCGGGCGGAGCTCGTCGGCACCCGGCCGGGCGTCGCGCTCGTCGTGTGTGTCGCGTACGTCCGGCGCGGCGCGGCCGACCCGTACGAGGTCCGGGTCGAGCTGCCCGACGGCGCGGTCCTCGACCTCGACCAGTACGGCTACGTGATGAACCTCCTTGAGGAGCTGTGCCCGCTCGGGGTGGAGATCAACACCTTCCAGCTCCGGCGCGACCATGTTTCGCCGGACGGCGGGCCGCCGCAGTTCCTCTCCGGCCGGGTCTCCCGCGGGTACACCCGGTTCCGCCGCCGCCGCGCCGTCGGCACCGAGCGGTACGGGCCGCCCGGCTGAGCCGGGCTGGACGATCACGCACCGACCGCCGTCCGCACCCGAGAAGAACGTCGTCCGCCGCCCGGAGCCGTCCGCCCTCCGGGCCCGTCCGACGCAGAGCCAGGAGGCCCGCCGTGCCGCAACCGATCTCGTTCCTCGACAGGGACATCCTCGTCAACGGCGTCTCGACCCAGCAGGTCGCCGGGACGCTCAAGTCCGCTGGGCTCGCCGAGTCGAAGATCGGCGAGATCCTCGGCTGGTGGATCGTCGGGGCGACCGGCAACTCCCGGCCCGCGCCGTTCGACTTCGCGACCGACGTGCAGACCGTCGACCCGGACACCGTCGTCACGTACACACGCACCTTCGCGCACACCGACTGGGTCGACGGCGAGGACCGGGTGCAGGCCTCCGCGACCCCCGAGGAGCTCGGTTTCAACGCGCGCTTCCACGCGATCGAGAACGAGTTCGACGCCGTCCACGACCAGTTCGTCCGGCTCGCGGCGGCGGTGCGGGAACTGCGCTCCGACCTCGTCGGCGTCGTCCACGAGCTGGAGAGCAAGATCACAGCGCTGCAGAACGACCTGTTCGACCTGCGGTCCCAGACGGCCCCGCGTCCGCAGGCACCGGGCAACCTCGGCGTCCTCGGCACGGTCAAGATCGCCGACAGGACGGCCTTCATCGCCCAGACCGGCAATGACTTCCAGCTTGTCGAGTTCGCCGGTACCACCCTCGGGGAAGCAGTCAAGATCAAGCCGCAGATCGGCAACACCGGCATCGTGTTCCGGCCCCAGGACGCGAGACCCGACGAGGTGGTCCGGACCGTGGCCGGCCTGGAGGACCTGATGACCGTGCCGACGGTCAGGGAGGTCGTCGAGCGCCCGGGCGCCACCGTCGCCGACCTGCGCGCCGTCGTCGGCGGCGCGGTGCTGTCGAACGGGGTCACCGCGGCCTCCGTGCTCGCCGCGCTCCCGGCGGACCAGCAGCTCGGTGGTGTCGCCTCGACCGTCCAGCTCGTGACCGGTGACGTCGTCTCGCGGCTGCCGCGGGAGACGGCGACGGCGGTGCTCGGTCAGGTCGTCGTCGACCCGGCGGTCGCGAACACCCCGGCCGGTGACCTCGGGACGGCGTCCGGCGCGGTCGTCGGGCTCGGGTCCGGGATCGTCGGCGCGCTCGCGGGCGCCGGGGTCGACACGACGGTCGCAGGCCTCGCCCGCCTCGGCACGACGGACATCGCCCGGCAGCTCGCCACGACCGGGGTGGCGGTGAACAACGACGCGCTGCGGGACGCCGTGGCGCGTAGCCGGATCGTCGCCGCCTTCGGCGCGCCGCGCTGACCATGGCCGGCGCAGCGGCCGCCCGGCCGACCGACGTCTCGGCGACGGCCGGCTCGTCGCCGTATACCGGGGCGACGAGCGGGACCTGGACCGCGGGCACCCCACAGCTCACAACGTCCGACGTGCTGTCGAGCGACGGCCAGGCGATCGTTGTCGGGGCCAGCTGCTCGTTCACGTTCTCCGGGACGAACGGGCAGACGAACGTGAACGGCAGCTCGACAGTGACCCTCGAGCCCGGCGGCCGAGCGCTCACGGCCGCCGGGGTGTGTCCGCTCGTGGATGGTGACTCTGCCAGGGATTCCTTCGGCAACACGGTCTTCGTGGCATCGAACGCCTCGCTGGTGACGGACTGACCCGCTGTTCACCCCGATGCCGGAACGCCCGGTTCGGGTCGCGTCGTCGCGCGGGTGGCCACCGGTGCGCTCCGCTGGAACCGAGCACCGCCCGCCCGCGATTTCGATCTTGCTGGGGGTCGTCGGGACCGCTGTGTCCAGCAACGGCCGTGCCTGCCACTGGAACGCGGGCCCTACCCAATATGGATCAAGATAACGTGCCTTCTGGATTCTTGACTGATTCCAGAAAACGGGCCAGGGTCGGGGACGTGACTACGGCCTTGGACTTCCGGCAGGCACTGCGCGGGGCCGTCCTGCGTGCGACCCGTCCTCGGATGGCGGTGCTGAGCGCGGTGCACGCGCATCCGCGTGCCGGCACGGACTCACTCGTCGGCGAGGCACCCTGCCTGGCCGCGTCCGGCGACCGCGGCTTCTCGATCGACGAGGCCGAGGTCATCTGCTGGGGCCTGTGTACCGGCTGTTCCCCGCACGCAGTTGCTGACCGCCCCTGATCCGCCTAGGCCCGGGAGGAATCTCAATGTCCGAGAACCACGATGCGGTCATACCCGACACGAATACGGAGAGTGGCGGCCAGTGTCCGGCCGCGAACGGGCGTGCCTCGCACCCCACCCAGGGCGGCGGGAACCGCGGCTGGTGGCCGAACCGGCTCAACCTCAGGATCCTTGCCAAGAACCCCGACGTGGCAAATCCCCTCGGCAAGGAGTTCAACTACGCCGAGGCGTTCAGGACCCTCGACCTCGCCGCCGTGAAGCGGGACATCGAGCAGGTCCTGACGACCTCGCAGGACTGGTGGCCGGCTGACTACGGCCACTACGGCCCGCTCATAATCCGGCTGGCGTGGCACAGCGCGGGCACGTACCGCATCAGCGACGGTCGCGGTGGTGCCGGTGCCGGCCAGCAGCGCTTCGCGCCCCTCAACAGCTGGCCGGACAACGCGAACCTCGACAAGGGCCGCCGTCTGCTGTGGCCGGTCAAGAAGAAGTACGGCCAGCAGCTCTCCTGGGCCGACCTGTTCGTCCTCGCCGGCAACGTCGCCCTGGAGTCGCTGGGCTTCACGACCTTCGGCTTCGCCGGTGGCCGTGAGGACGTCTGGGAGCCTGACGAGGACGTCTACTGGGGCCCCGAGAGCGTCTGGCTCGGCGACGAGCGCTACACCGGCGAACGGGAGCTCGAGAACCCCCTCGCCGCGGTCCAGATGGGCCTCATCTACGTCAACCCGGAGGGCCCGAACGGTGCCCCGGACCCGATCGCCGCGGCACGGGACATCCGCGAGACGTTCCGCCGGATGGCGATGAACGACGAGGAGACGGTCGCCCTGATCGCCGGCGGCCACACCTTCGGCAAGACCCACGGCGCGGCCGACGCGGACCGGTACGTCGGCCCGGAGCCCGAGGCCGCTCCCATCGAGGAGCAGAGCCTCGGCTGGAAGAACACCTTCGGCACCGGCAAGGGCGGCGACACGATCACCAGCGGGCTCGAGGGCGCGTGGACACCCACCCCGGTGACCTGGGACAACAGCTTCCTCGAGACCCTGTTCGGCTACGAGTGGGAGCTGACCAGGAGCCCCGCCGGCGCGTACCAGTGGAAGCCGAAGGACGGTGCCGGCGCCGGCACCGTCCCCGACGCCCACGACCCGTCGAAGCGCCACGCCCCGACGGCGCTGACGACGGACCTCTCCCTCCGGTTCGACCCGATCTACGAGCCCATCGCGCGGCGCTTCCTGGAACACCCGGACCAGTTCGCGGACGCGTTCGCCCGGGCCTGGTTCAAGCTGACGCACCGCGACCTGGGGCCGATCTCGCGTTACCTTGGCCCGGAGGTCCCGACCGAGCCGCTGCTGTGGCAGGACCCGGTCCCGCCGGTGACCCACGAGCTCGTCGACGCTGGGGACATCGCCACCCTCAAGAGCCAGATCCTCGCCTCGGACCTGTCGGTCTCACAGCTGGTCAGGACCACGTGGGCGGCGGCCGCGTCGTTCCGCGGCAGCGACAAGCGCGGCGGCGCCAACGGCGCGCGCATCCGCCTCGAGCCGCAGCGCAACTGGGAGGTCAACGAGCCCGACCAGCTGGCGACGGTCCTGCGCACCCTGACAGGGATCCAGGAGGCCTTCAACGCGGCCCAGACCGGTGGCAAGCGGGTCTCACTTGCCGACCTGATCGTGCTTGCCGGTGACGCGGCGGTCGAGCGGGCCGCCAAGAACGCCGGCTTCGACGTCGAGGTCCCCTTCACGCCAGGACGGACCGACGCGTCGCAGGAGCAGACCGACGTGGAGTCGTTCGCCGTGCTCGAGCCGACCGCGGACGGATTCCGCAACTACCTCGGGAAGGGCCACCGGCTGCCGGCCGAGTTCCTTCTGATCGATCGGGCGAACCTGCTGACCCTGAGCGCCCCCGAGCTGACGGTCCTCATCGGTGGTCTGCGTGTCCTGGGTGCGAACTACAGGCAGTCGCCGCTCGGCGTCCTCACCACGACCCCCGAGACGCTGTCCAACGACTTCTTCGTCAACCTGCTCGACCTGGGCACGACGTGGCAGCCGACGTCCGAGGACGCGAACACCTTCGAGGGCCGCGACAGTGCCACGGGCGAGGTCAGGTGGACTGCCAGCCGCGTCGACCTCATCTTCGGCTCGAACTCCGAACTGCGCGCGCTCGCGGAGGTCTACGCGAGCGACGACGCGCGGGAGAAGTTCGTGCACGACTTCGTCGCGGCATGGACCAAGGTGACGAACCTCGACCGGTTCGACCTCGTCTGATCCTGTTCTGCTCCTGACCTGACCCTGGCGTCCCGGTCGGTCGGCCGGTCGGCTCGCGCCGGCCCCCTCCGACCGGGATGTTTCCGTTCATGTGCGGCTCGGTCGGCCGCGGCCGTCACCGTGCCGCGGCCTGGCCGTGTCCGGCCGGCGTTTGGGCGGGGCGGTCCTCTGATTCGGGTCCGGGGGCGCGATTCTGTCGTCGGTGCGGGTCCGGTTTCTGGATACAGTATGTGCGGCTACACATGGCTATGTGTGCCACAGTCGCGACCTGGAGGGCGAGCTCGGGCCCGGCTGCCTCAGGCGCGGTTCGTCCATGGAGGGCTCGGGTCGTCATGCGTCTTCACGTGGGATGCGCGATGTGGACGCACAAGTCGTGGCAGGGACGTTTTCTGGCGCATCCGCTCCCGTCTCACGAACGCCTGCGGCACTATGCCGGCTGGTGCAACGCGGTCGAAGGAAACACGACGTTCTATGCGACCCCGGCCAGGGACACCGTGGCCTCGTGGGCGCGGCAGACCAGCGCCGACTTCCGGTTCGTGATCAAGCTGCCAAAGGTCATCACACACGAACGCCGTCTCACGGACACCGACGAGGCACTGCACGCCTTCCTGACGGCGATCGAGCCGCTCGGCCCGCGGGCCCACGCCCTCTGGATACAGCTGCCAGGATCGTTCACCCCCGCCGACGTCCCCGCGCTCGCTCGTTTTCTCCACCGGCTCACCAGGTCCCACCGGTACGCCGTGGAGGTCCGTCACCCCGTCTTCTTCAACGACCCCCGCGCGGCGCGGCTTCTCGAAGGAGCGCTTGCCACCGTGGCCGCCGAATGGATTCCATTCGACACCACCGCGTTCTTTCGGAGCCCGCCAAGCAGCGACGCCGAACGGGAGGCGTGGACGAAGAAACCACGCCTGCCACTGCGATCGCTCGCGTTGACCGACCGGCCGATCGTCCGCTACCTCGGCCGCGACGCCGCGGAGCGGACGATCGAAGGCTGGCAGCACTGGACTGACACTGTCGTCGAGTGGCTGCGCGAGGGCCGGTCACCCACCGTTTTTGTGCACACCCCGGACAATGCCGACGCGCCGCTGCTCGCCCGCCGTTTCCACGACGAGGTTCGGGTACGCGTACCCGAGCTCGACGCGCTGCCCCAGCCGATACCAACCGAGCCCCTGACCCTCTTCTGACGCGGCACAAGGAGGGGTGGGGTCGCCGTCACTGATCGACGAGATCGTGCGCACGGGCGCGCGGGGCGGATGCCGGCTGCGGCCGTTGGGGGCGGAGATTGGATCTTTACCTGGCCCGGTTGGTCGGTGAGCGGAGTGGCCAGCGCCGGTGACTGGTCGTGCGCAACGATCACGTCCAGCCCCGGCATCCTCCCCGCCGTGACCTGCTCGGTGGGCCTGACCGCACGACAGCCGGTCCCGGGCGGCTCACAGGCTCGCGACGGAAGGTCCTCGTCCCCGACCACGCGATGACGGTTTGCCGTTCTCTTCCTGACTCCCGGTCATCATTTCTGATGATTTTGGAGTAGAAATCAGGTATTCGGTCGGCGCTGGCGGGTGTGGCGGGGGACGCGGCGGCGAACCGTACGGTTCCTTTCGCAGCAGGTGTCCCCGCCACGAAGGGAACCTGTGTGCCAATCCTGGTCACCGACCTCGACGGAACCCTGCTGGGCGGAGCCGCAACCGACCGACGGCGCCTGCGCGACGCGCTGAACCGCCATCCCGAGGTGATGGTCGTCTTCGCCACCGGGCGCGGACTGCCCTCCATCCACGAGGCGCTGGAGGACCCGCTGGTGCCCAGGCCCCGATGGATCATCGCCGACGTCGGTGCGACCGTGCTCGACGGTGTCGACTACACGCCGGTCCAACCACTGCAAGGCGAACTGCGGGCCGGCTGGCCCGGAACCGGGCGCATACGCGCCGCACTGCGCGGCTTCCCCGCGCTGACCTACCAGGACGATGCGCCGCAGGAGGGCCGCTGCTCGTTCTTCCTCCGTCCCGAAGATCTCACACCGGCCATCATCGACGCGGTGGAGGCGCTCGGCTGCTCCTGGAGCTACTCGGCGGACCGCTACTTCGACGGCCTGCCCAGGGGCGCCTCCAAGGGCAACGCTCTGGCCGCTCTCGCCCGCTCGCAGGGCTGGCCGGTGGCCTCGATCCTGGTCGCCGGGGACAGCCTCAACGACCTGTCCATGTTCCGGATCGGTGCGCACGGCGTGGCGGTCGGCAACTCCGAGCCCACGCTGATCGCCGCGCTGGACGGCCAGGGGGCCGTCCCGCGGCCCCAGCAGCCCGGTGCCGCGGGCGTGTTGCAGGCGCTGCTGGAGCTGGGCTGGGTCGAGACCGGCTCCTCACTCGTGATCGGCTACCATCGCCCGCCGGTCAACTGGACTCCCGAAGCCGACTGGCAGGAGCCGTCGAGCCCGAACGGCATCCTGCCCACCCTGCGGGCTCTCTTCAGCGGCGGTATGGAGGCCGTCTGGGTGACCGCCGCGGTCCTGGACCAGCCGGAACGCGCGGCTCACCTCGACGGCTATGACAGCAGGATCCCGCTCTCCTTCCTCCCGCTGTGACCGGACGAATGGCGCTCCTACTTCCACCAGGCATGCAAGGAAACGCTCTGGCCGGTACTGATGTCACAACCCGAACGGCTGCGTTTCAACCCGCTCACCTGGGAGCAGTACCGCACGGTCAACAGGCGTTTCGCCGAACGCATCGACGACGAGGCGCCCCGGGGCGGCACGGTCTGGCTGCACGACTACAACCTCTGGCTGGTACCGGGCATCCTCCGCAGGACCCGGCCGGACCTGCGGGTGGGACTGTTCCACCACACCCCCTTTCCACCACCGGAGATGTTCGCCGTCCTGCCGACCGCCGACGAGATCCGCGCCTCGCTCAACTGCCTGGACTGGGCCGGATTCCACACCACGACCTTTGCCGAGCGTTTCCGGTCCGTCCTCGCGGACAGCCCGCGGCCGCCGAGGATCGGCGTCCACCCGCTCGGTGTCGACCACGACGCCATCGGCGCACTCGCCCGCGACCGAGCCCCTTGCATCCGCAGGCAGGATGGCCACCTGGTGCTCTCCGTCGAACGCCTGGACTACACCAAGGCCCCGGTCGAGAAGATCGAAGCGGTCGCGATGCTGCTCGCCCGCCGCCCCGAGCTGCGCGGCCGCCTTCGCGTCCGGCTGATCTGCGCCCCGCCTGAGCCCGGCATCACCGCCTACGACTCGACACGGCGGGAACTCGAACGACGGATCGTCGAGGTCAACCGGGCCTGGGCGGAGGATGGCTGGCAGCCCATCGACTACCTGCCTCGCTCGCTTTCCTTCACCGAGGTCGTCGACAACTACCTAGCCGCCGACATCTTCTGGGTCACCTCCTTCCAGGACGGGATGAACCTGACGGCCAAGGAGTACGTCGCCGTACAGGCAGCGGTCGGCGGCCTCGGTGTGCTGGTGCTCTCCCAGCACACCGGAGCGGCGGAGGAGCTGGGAACGGCCGCGGTGCTCACCGACCCCTACTCCCTTGAGGACCTCACCGACCGGCTGGCCCTGGCACTGTCGCTCACGACCGCCGAACGGCGGACGCGCCTGGCCGACCTCACCCACCGGCTCGGCCACCGTCATCCGACGACGTGGGCAGCAGAGATCATCTCTGCTATCCAGGAAACGGAGCGCCCCCCGTGGCCATCCCGGCAGGTTCCTGTTCACAGCGGCGGCCATGACAGCGGCGGCTGGTATGCGGCCCGCAACCGTTCCTGAGCCTTACGGCAGCCATCAGCAGGCCGGGCGGCCGGGAAGCCGGGCCGGGCGGCCGAGAGGTGGTCGAGGCCGAGGAGCGCGGCCCCGACGACCGGGGGAGCGACCACCAGCCGAATCTCGGCGAGTGGTGCGCGGACGGCCAGCCGGGCGGTGAGGTTGTCCAGCAGCAACGGCTGCCGGGAGGCCAGCATGCCACCGCCGAGGACGAGCGGGGTCGGCGTGTCGAGCAGGTCCAGCCGGGTGAGTGCGGCCAGAGCGAGCCGGACGATCTCGTCGGCCTGACGGTCGATCAGGCCGACCGCGGTCGCGTCGCCCGTCGCGGCGGTGGCGAACAGAAGCGGGATGATCTCATGCAGCCTGTCCTGCTCGAGCTCGCCGAGGTGGACCGCCTCGGCGACGCGGGTCGCGCTCGACAGGTTGAAGTGTGCGGCAACGGCGGACGCGAGCGCGGTCGCCGCACCGCGACCGTCCTCCGCCCGGACGGCGTGCCACATGCACTCCACCGCCAGTATCTCGCCACCGCCCCAGTCACCGGTCAGCCGTCCGAGAGCGGGGAAGCGCACGGTCCGGCCGTCCGGCAGCAGGCCCACGCAGTTGACTCCGGCGCCGCAGACCACAGCGACCCCGTGGGCGTCGTCCGTCCCGGCCCGCAGCACGGCGAAGGTGTCGTTGCGGACGCACACCGACCGCGTCCAGCCCTGCTCCTCGATGGCCTTCCGCAGCCGCTCCTCCTCCACCGGCAGGTCGGCGTTGGCCAGACACGCGCTGGTGTGCTCCGCCACCGGGTTCTCTGCCACCGGGTTCTCCGCCGGCGGTAACCCGGCCCGTGCGGCGGCTGTCCGGACCAACGGCGCCAGCATGGCGACCGCGGACTGTGCCCCGATCAGGTGCGGTCGGAAGCCACCGCCACGGGCATCGCCCAGGACGCTGCCGTCCGCGCCGATCAGGAGGACGTCGGTCTTGCTGTTACCGGTGTCGATGGCGAGCACCCCCGGCAGACTGGGGCTGGTAGGCAAGCGGATTCGCCCTTTCGGATCGATGTTTCCCGGACCGGACGGGGTGTCGACGCTCCTGCCCTGCCTGCCAGCACGAGGTGGGACAGGCGATGTCCTGAGTGTGGACGATCTCGTTGTTCCCCGGGGCGGCTCCAAGTCCATCACTCCAGGTCCGCCAGATCCGTGGCTCAGTACCCTCCAAATCCATAGGTCGAGCAGGATTTCAGGCAGCGCGGTACGCGTAGTCAGTCGGTCCTGGGTGGCTGCGCGGTCGGCGGGCTATCGTCGGGGTGCGTGGACGAGCCGCCGATACTTGTGGGGTCCGCCGACATCGCCGCCGTCCTGGGGGTGACGCGGCAGGCCGTCGATCATCGGCTGCGGACCGATCCTCGTGCGCCCGCCCCGGCCGCGCCGGTCAACCGCACCTCGAGTTGGGGCGGTACCCGGGTGTGGTGGCGAGCGGACATCGACCGCTGGCTCGGTGGCGTCGATCCCGGCATCTGGGTGTCTCTGCCCTGAAGGGCTCCTTGAGCCCGGCCGCGACCACGGGCCGCCGGGCCGGGGGATGACCGTGTGTACGTCCGAGCAGTTGGGTATGGAAAGCCGCCCGGAGTTGGGCGGGATCGGCGTGTGCGGTTCCGTGGCCGACATGTCGCTGTGTCCGCGTGGCGACAGTAGCCAGTCGGTTGCTCCTCGTTGGGGAATGCTCGTGACGGAGGAAACACGCGCAGGGCGCGGCCGACAGCCTCCGGGAGGAAGCATGAACCGCTGCGAACCCGCGAGTCGGATCCGGACACCCACCTGCATCGCCGGGCCGGGAGCCGGCGGGCGCGCGCCCGGCATCCTGTCATCCCGTGGACCGCGGCTTCGCGGGAATCCGATCCACGCCGGATGATCGGGTGCTGCCGTGCGGCATCACTGATTTTCGTGGCAACACGGTACCCGTTGCGGGAATGTTGTTCCAGAAGTGGCTGGTGAAACGATGGCCGTACACGGTTTTCCGACCCGGTTGTGGTGGTTTTCGGACGGGCCCGCGAAGACCGAGGACACGGCCGGATAAATGTTCTCTCATGCTGGGAGATGCACATGAGAAAGAGTGAGCTGGCACCACTGGCCCAGCCGCGGTCGGTGCTCGAGAGTTTGCGGAGATATCGGCGTCAGCGACCCGAGGAACACGATCGCCACGCCCTTGAGAGCGTCCGTGAGGTGACGTACAAAGGTCACCATATTGTGGTGCGGACCACCTATTCGATCGAGGTCGACGGGAACGCGATCACAGGGCACGTGGGCGTGACCAACGACGGGCAGGTGCACTACCACGCCATTCCCAACATTTCTTTCGCGTCCGCGGTCGAGATGGCCGAGAAGCTGGTCGACGCCTTCCCGGACGATTTCGGGTCACCAGGGGAGCCCGTCGACACCCACGGGCCCGCGCATCAGCACCATGACTGAGGAGGTTCGAGCATGGCCGTCGTCCGTCGCAACATCCTGCGCGACGCCGCGTCGCGTGATCTGTACGTACAGGGCGTTCGGCTGCTGAAGGCCGAGTTCCTCGGACCGACCACCGCCGACCTGGGGATAGGAGGCCAACAGCAGCAGGTCAGCACGTATGATCTCTTCGTCGCGTGGCACCACATCGCGATGAGTACTTTCACGCCCCCGTCGCAGGGCGACCGCAACGCCGCTCACCGTGGGCCGGTGTTCCTTCCCTGGCATCGTTTCATGCTGGTGTTGTTGGAGCTCCAACTGCAGAGGGTGCTCGGCAACGAGAACTTCGGCCTGCCCTACTGGGACTGGTCGTCGGATGGTGATCTCCCCGCGGCGGAACAGCCCGACTTGCCGTTGTGGGCCGGCGGCGCCCTGGGCGGACAGGGAGATCCCGTCGCCACCGGCCCGTTCGCGTTCGACCCGTCCGACCCCGGGTCCTGGCGGGTGCTGATCGACACGGACGTTCAGGGACGGCTGCGCGGCACGAACCGTGGCCTGCGGCGCCAGTTCGCGGCCAACGCCTCGAACCTGCCGACGAACTCGGACATCGACGCCGCGCTGGATCTCGGCGCCTACGACCAGTCGCCCTGGTCGACCACCTCGAACGGGTTCCGTAACCGGCTTGAGGGGTGGCGTCCGTTGAACACGGCGCCGGGGCTGCACAACCGCGTGCACGTGTGGGTCGGGGGCGACATGTTGCCTTCTTCGTCACCCAACGACCCGGTCTTCTATCTCAATCACTGCAATGTCGACCGTATCTGGGCGTCCTGGCAGGAAATCCATCCCGAAAGCCCCTACGTGCCGACCGGAACGGCTTCGACGGCACTGACCGGGCACCGTATCGACGATGCCATGTTCTCGCTGCTCTCGGCACCGGCGACGCCCCGGCAGATGTTGGACGTCAGTGACATATACAAATACGACGCCCTGTTTGTCACCGCCGAGCCTGCCGGTGTCGGCAGTGGCGGAACCGGCGTTGTCCGCATGGCCTGACTGATTCACACCCTGATTCGCACGGCCTGATTCGTATGAGTTTCCCGGCGTCCGCGAACACGTGAGTAGACGAATACGCGGGCTCCGGTGGCGCTGTTCTCACCGCAGCGTCTTGAGCGCGTCGTTGTGGAAGGGGGCCAACGCCTCGACGCGTCCGTTCAGGATTTTCGTGGCCCATTCGGGGTCGGCCAGCAGGGCGCGGCCGACCGCGACGAGGTCGAACTCGTCCCGCTCGAGCCGTTCCAGCAGGGCGTCGATGGTGTCGACACCGGACCGGCTGCCCGGGATGAAGGCCTGCCCGAACTCGGTGTCCAGGCCGACCGAGCCGACCGTCACCGTGGCCCTGCCGGTGAGCTTTCTGACCCAGCCGGCCAGATTGAGCGGTGAGCCGGTGAACTCCGGCAGCCAGTACCGGCGCGTCGACGCGTGAAAGACGTCCACGCCGGCGTCGACCAGCGGGGTCAGCAGGCGGTCGAGGTCCTCGGGGTGCTGCGCGAGCCTGGCGTCGTAGTTGCCGGACTTCCACTGGGACAGACGGAAGAAGACGGGGAAGCCCGGTGACACCGCGTGGCGGCAGGCCGCCACGATCTCCGCGGCGAACCTGGTCCGGGAGACGATGTCCCCGCCGTAGGCGTCGTCGCGCCGGTTGGTGGTGTCCCAGAGGAACTGGTCGATGAGGTACCCGTGGGCGCCGTGCAGTTCGATGCCGTCGAAGCCGAGGCGTTCGGCGTCCGCTGCCGCGTCGGCGAAGGCCCGTACCACGTCGTCGAGATCCGCCTGGGTCATCGCGCGGCCGGTGGGCGTCCCGTCCAGTGCCAGGCCGGACGGGCCGACCGGGGGGG